>NZ_JAQZSD010000041.1:0-38197 GCF_028674935.1 Lysinibacillus sp. CNPSo 3705
AGGATAGATAGAATAAACCATAATCTAACCTATTTAATGCAAAGGGGGATTTTACTATGTTTTCATAATTGATGATCTATAATTTCTGCATAAAAAAGCATGTCTCATACTCAATGAGACACGCGTTTTTCTTTGTATTAATGACCGCCACCAGGTACGTGAATAAATGTTGTATAGTACGTGAAGCCAGCAAAGAATACAGTTAAATATGCTCCGAAAATGTACATGTACATACGTTCTGAAAGGTTTAAGAAGCCTAATAATAAGAATAAACCTGTATTACCTAAGAATAATAGCGATACTTCGTTCATACCACCAAGGTAGAACATGACTGCAAAAATACCTGTCCAGAATGCCATAACTTTATACATATTATCCATGAAGATTTCCCCTCCTTTTGCCCACGACACAATAATCTCTTACTCATTATAAATGATTTGAAAGGTATCTGTAAACTGGAACTTCTTCTTCTTTGTGACAAACAATTGGATATTTAAAAATTAACTATCAATTTCTGTCACGTTTATTTCATACTTACATAAATCACAATTATGTATCATGCTATCAATTTGTACAAATTCATTGCTTGCATATAACGCATCAACCTGTCCTTTTAAATAGGATTCATGTAAAGAACAAACAATTTCTGAATGATTAGAAAGCTGCTCATGGAATGGACAATTAAAAATGGAGAAAGTCACACTTTTACCATGCTCTGTTTGTTGTACATGTGGAGTATAGCCAATTAATGCTGCATTGTCAGTTAATAATTGGAGCTTTTGTTCGAAGGAAAGGGTATTATTTAGTTGTAACTCAGCATTTACATAATTTTTCATTTGTTGGTAGCCGTCTTGGTAGCTTATTTCCTTGCATTTTTCTATTGCAGATGGTCCTAATTCTTGGATTAATTGGATTGTCCATTTTAATAGTCGATCTTCATCCCGTCTCGGGAACGTTAATGATACACCTTTATCTGAGGCCTTATAAACACGCCCGGGTCTACCACCTTTCCCTGTTTTGGCAAAATCAGCTGTAATGATATTTATTTCTGAGAGCTTTGTTAAATGTAGCCGTGCAACATTTGGATGGATGCCAAATTTATCAGCGATATTTTGGACCGTTACAGTTTTCTTCTCTTGCAGTATGTACTCATAAATAGAATATCTAGTTTCATCGGCCAATGTACTAGTAATTTTTAATGGATTGATCATTTGCTTCACCTCTATGTATTTTTTGAAATTTTTGCTGTTCTACCAAGTGTAGGAAAAAAATCATGTTAATTCTATTATATTGCATTATCGAAAAAGATACAGTTCCTTTAGTCATAAATATTAACTTTTTCATAAGATTATGTTCATAGTTAGTGGAAATTTGCATGTTATCCACATTTTTATAGCAAAAAAACATGTTTGACCGGAAAATTTATATCAAATTTTTATTTTAAGAAAAGGGCTTTTCACTTAACAGCTTCCTATTTATACTAGGAAATAACGAATAGCGCGGTCATATTCGAGTAAACCAGAAGAGGGGTGCGAATATGCAAAATATTGAAACGGTTGTTGAGCAAAAATGTGAGCAACTTTTATTAAAATCCTACCATTTCGGTGCATCAGATTTATTATTAGTTCCAGAACGTGAACAATACCGTATATATTTTCGAAAATATGATAAGCTGCTCCAAGCTGGTGAATTACCGAACGAGCTTGCAGAGCGAATGATTTCCTATTATAAATTTTTAGCGGCATTAGATATTAGCGAGCGACGCAAACCCCAAAGCGGCTCCTTCCAAAAAACGATGGAACAAGATCAATATGCCTTTCGTGTTTCTACACTTCCCTCAGTATTTTTAAAAGAAAGCTTAATTGTCCGACTGCTTCTACAAAATCATGCATTCCCACTTACTTCCTTATCCTATTCCGAATATGTAGCAGAAATGTTAATGGAACTAGTGAAACATCAACAAGGGCTTTTATGTTTCACAGGTGCGACGGGCTCTGGTAAATCTACGTCCTTATATTCTTTAATTCATTACTGTTCGACAGAGCTTAATCGACATGTCATTTCCTTGGAGGACCCTGTAGAAAATAACCAAGCTAACCTTTTGCAGATTCAAGTAAACGAACGAGCGGGCGTTACATACGCTGCAGGACTAAAGGCTATTTTACGCCACTCACCTGACGTCATTATGATAGGTGAAATACGTGATAAAGAGACTGCAAAAATTGCAATCGAGGCAGCTTTAACAGGTCATTTAGTGGTGTCGACCATTCATGCGAAAGATTCAATAAACTGCCTTTATCGATTTATTGACTTAGGCATTTCAGTGGAAGAACTTCGTCAAACTGTAGTGGGTATTGTTGCTCAAACACTTTTCCAATCACCAATAGTCCAGGAAGAACGCCGTGCATTGTTTGAAATATTAAGCGATGTTCATCTTCAGATGGCTATTAAAGCAATTATGCAAAAAACTAGCTTTGAGTTACCACATGATTTAACGCTTACGGGGCAAAAAGAACTGTTGGAGAGTCAAATCTATGCGAATACGAAAGTTTTTTGAAGGAATTCGATTAGATTACAAAAAGGCGACAAAATGGCGAGTAAGGGAGCAAGCTCATTTTTTTAGCAGATTAAGCGTGTTAATGCAGGAAGGATATTTATTCCCACAAGCTATTTCTATTCTATTACCCCATCATATTGAAGCGCATGAAGAAATACAAAAGCTAGTCAATGAAAGACTGAGGCAGGGTGCCGGTGTTTTAGGAGTTTTTGAAGCGTTGCAAATTCCAAAGCAGCATTTAGTAGCCATTACAGTTGCCGAAAATAATGGACATATGATAGAGACCTTAAAAGGTGTGGCAAAGCAAATCGCATTAAGTGAATCGACGAAGAAAAAATTAATGAAACTACTCATTTATCCAGTAGTGCTTATTCTATTTTTGATGCTGTTGTTTTTAGTGTTTCGCACCATTTTCTTTCCTAATATAGAAAAAATGGTGACAAGTCGAACTACTGGTACAGAGGAGACAAGCATTGCTTTGTCAAAAGTATTATTGCATTTTCCTGATGCTTTGATTGTCGTAGGAATAGCAGTAATTTGTAGTATTTTCTTTTTTCACCTCTATCTCAAGCGCTGTCCGATTGCTCAACGGCTAAATATGATCCTGAAAACGCCATTAATTCGGATATATATTCGAATGTCTTTGACGAGACAATTTGCTGCTTATTTAGGAAGTCTACTCCAAAGTGGTTTTTCTTTACAGGCAAGTCTACAAATTTTAGAGGAACAGCAACTTCAACCGTTTCTACAGTATCTGGCACGATGTATAAAGGAGCGTGTTGTTTTTGGGGATTCGCTAACACAAGCTGTTCATTTGATGACGGTTTGGCAGATGGATTTCTCAACATTTGTTGAACATGGAGAGCAAAGTGGCTATCTAGGAAAAGAGCTAGTACTGTACAGTGAATTATTGACAGAAAAGCAAGAGCAACTATTGCATAAAGTCCTTGCGTTTGTGCAACCTACCTTCTTTATCATTATCGCAATGTGCATAGTTGCTGCCTATGTAAGTTTATTATTACCAATATATCATATGATTGAACTAGTATAGGAGGATAATAATGAAACGGATAAAGCAGCAAGCTGGATTTACATTGGTCGAAATGCTCATAGTTTTGTTGATTATTTCCATATTAATTTTAATAACAATCCCAAATGTTACGAAACATTTTGCCACCGTCGATGAGAAGGGCTGTAAAGCGTATATCTCTATGGTGCAGGGGCAGGTAGAGGCATATCGCGTAGATTTTATGACTTATCCAACAATTGAAAATCTGGTGGAAAAAGGTTATTTAAAGAAGGGTGAAACGACCTGTCCTAATAAAGAAGAGATAATGATCACTAATGATGGAGAGGTACGATTGATTTCTTCTAATAATGGCTCTAGTAACTGATGGATATTATAAAAAGTGAGCGTGGTGTTACGTTTGTTGAAATGCTCAGTGTATTATTTATCGTTATGTGTTTGTCAGCGATTGTCATAAAGTACTCGGTTAAAGCTGAGGAGACTAGGGAGATTGAGCGATTTTTCACACAAATTCAATTAGATATACAATATATACAAACGTATAGTATGCACAAAAGAGAATACATTTCGATAAAGTTTGAGGGCTCATCAAAAAGATATATCATTAAAAAGGATTTTTATACAGAATTATATGAACGACCTTTTCCAAAAGGGGTTGAGGTCGTTCTTTCTTCAAGTTCAATTAACACGATTATATACAATTACAATGGAAACGTCATGACCCCAGGGACTGTTTATTTTAAAACGCCTCAAGGTACTAAAAAGGTTGTGATTACGTTAGGACGAGGGAGATCGAGAGTTGAATGAATCTGGTTATTCATTTGTAGAAACGATTTTATCAATAGTCATTGTTATGTTATTATGCACGACATTAATACCGATCAGCTACATGATGAAGTCGACTCTTTATAACAAGAAGTTAGAAGTTATCGCAGCTGAAACTGCCTATGAAGGCTTAAAGCGTTATCGCTACTTACAGCAAACTGAAGGCACTAATACCGTTGAAAATGTAGATTTCCAATGGTCTATAAATGGACAGAGGATATGTGTAAGTTTTCAAAACATACGGGAATTACGTAAAAAATGTATACAACTGACAGGTGAAGTCGATGAATGAACGAGGCTATACATTAGTAGAAGCGATATTTCAATTAGTTGTTTTTGTGCTTATTGCACACCTTGTTGTGTTCATTATGCTTTGGTTTGCAGAAATGAAAACAACCGTACTATCTGATGAACAATCGAAGTGGGAGCTTTTTGTTTATGATTTGAATATGTATTTAAATGATATTTCTTCATTTACGATTCGACAAGATCAAAAGAGAATAACCTTCCAGAAAGGGAATACTATTCATAATATTGATTGTTATAGTAATTTAATTCGTGAACAAGTAAATGGTGGTCATGTACCAATGCTAATTGGTATTAACAAATGTCAGTTCCAATTTGAAAAAGATATGTTAACAGTAGCTGTAGAACTTCCAAGTGGTATCAAAAAGGAGCGAACTTTCTATGTTCCAGTTATTGAAAAGTGACAGAGGGGCTATATTTTTTATCGCAATTGCATTATTATTTTTTGTAACTACTTTTGTTCTTACGTATTGTACGTCTTATGAGATTCAGTTTCGAACATATAATGACCTAGAAAAGCTGAATATTCGAGCTACGATAAATTTATTAGGACAAATTTTGTCAGACAGTGTAGAATCGTAGTTATAAGAAGGTGATTCGAATGCGAAAAATATATTTAGTTGGTTTTATGGGCTCCGGCAAAAGTGCGTTAGGAAGACGTTTAAGCTATTTGTTAAAGATGCCTTATTATGATATGGATCATGAGATCGTTCGGCAGCAGGGAATGACAATTCCACAAATATTTGAAAAATACGGAGAAGTACGCTTTCGAGAAATAGAAACAGAATTTTTGAAAAATTTCCGAGACGAAGCTTGTATTATTTCAACAGGTGGTGGCGTTGCAATCAATGCTGAAAATCGAAAAATAATGAGACGCAGTGGGCTCGTGTTTTTTTTAGATGCGACATTCGAAGATATATACAAACGAATACAGCATGATCCGAACAGACCAATTGTACAAAGTTCAACGAAAGAGGAGCTAGAGAAGCTGTATCATTACAGAAGAAGATTTTATCGTGAAACAGGACATATACAAGTGTTAACAGAGGGCAGAACACTCCGCCAAATTCTTGAGTATTTAGTGTTCCAAGTTAAAAGGTTGAAAGGCGAACATTAATTAAAATAAATGTATTGAATGTTCGTGTTTTGATATAAAATAAAAAATGATTGCCTTTTCAATGCAATTAATGTTAGGATATAGACAAATAAGTAACTAAATGTTCATTGAATACTAAATAGTACCAAGTGAATCTTGGGCGGATGATTGTGCGGGGAGAGCACGTGTAGACGTCACCGAAGGAGCAAATAACAAAATGTTATGAATCTCTCAGGTAAAAGGACTCGTACAAGACGCAACTCTGGAGAGAGCTGTAGTACTACAGCCACCAAAGGGGAAAGCCGGCTGTTTGGCATTGTAGGTATGCGAGCCAGTCTGGTGTAACTTTCAGGTTTAAGGACAGAGAATCCCGAAAAGGGGTTCGTCTGTCTTTTTTTATGTCTAAATGTTTTGCCTAATGTTGCTAGTTCCTTTTCCTTAATTGACTGAACAAACAGGGGAAGCATGATTGCACTTATAAAAAGCAGACGAACTACTACCAGTAAAAAATGTAATTACCATTAAGGGGGCAAAAATAATGACGAATGAATTAAAGCGTACACCTCTATTTGAAGAATATGCAAAGTATGGTGGTAAAACAATCGACTTTGGCGGATGGGAATTACCAGTGCAATTCTCTTCTATTAAAGAAGAGCATGATGCAGTACGTAATCGTGCTGGCTTATTTGACGTATCACATATGGGTGAAATTTTAGTAACTGGACCTAATTCACTAGAATTTTTACAAAATCTTTTGACAAATGATATTTCAAAAATTGCAGTAGGTCAAGCGCAATATAATGCAATGTGCTATGAAGATGGTGGCGTTGTCGATGATTTATTAACGTATAAATTAGCAGACAATCATTATTTATTGTGCGTAAATGCGGCAAATATTGAAAAAGATTATGATTGGATGATGGAAAATCAACATCAATATGATGTAACGATCGACAATCAATCAGATGCTTATGCACAAATTGCCCTTCAAGGTCCATTAGCAGAAGAGGTTCTTCAAACGTTAACAGACACTGATTTAAAAACGATTAAATACTTCCGTTTCCAAGCAGATGTTGATGTTGCTGGTCATAAAGCATTAGTATCTCGTAGCGGTTACACGGGGGAGGATGGTTTTGAATTATACGGCTCTCCAGAAGATATTAAAGCTTTATGGAATGCAATTTTAGATGCTGGAAAAGACAAAGGCGTTGTACCAGCAGGTCTAGGTTGCCGTGATACACTTCGTTTCGAAGCAGGTCTTCCATTATACGGGCAAGAGCTATCAGCCACAATTTCACCTCTAGAGGCTGGTATTGGGTTTGCTGTGAAGTTAAATAAAGAGGGCTTTAATGGTCATGATGCATTAGCGGCACAAAAAGAAAATGGACTGTCCCGTAAAATTGTAGGTATTGAAATGATCGATAAAGGAATTCCTCGTCATGGCTACAAAGTGTTTAAGGATGGTAAGGAAATCGGTGAAGTGACAACAGGAACACAGCTTCCTTCCTCTAAACGTAATGTTGGTCACGCATTAATTGACAGCCAATTCGCAACTATTGGAACTGAATTAGAAATCGAAATTCGTGGTAAGCACTTAAAGGTAGTAACAGTTGAAACACCGTTTTACAAACGTTCAAAATAAAAGTTGAAAAGAGGGACCTACATTTATGAAACATCGTTATTTACCAATGACGGAGCAAGATAAACAAGAAATGTTAGACGTAATAGGCGTATCCTCAGTTGATGAGTTATTTGGGGATATTCCAGAAAAAGTACGTTTTAAAGGCCTATATGATATTAAAGATGCAAAATCTGAATCAGCTTTATTAAAAGAATTAATGGCACTTGCTGCGAGAAATAAAGATACAAATGCTAACGTATCGTTTTTAGGTGCAGGCGTATACAACCACTATAAACCAATTATCGTGGACCATGTTATTTCTCGTTCAGAGTTTTATACAGCATATACTCCATATCAACCAGAAATTTCACAAGGGGAATTACAAGCAATTTTTGAATTCCAAACGATGATTGCAGAGCTTACAGGTATGGATCTTGCAAACTCTTCTATGTATGATGGAGGAACGGCATTAGCGGAAGCAGGGATGCTAGCAGCTGGACATACGCGCCGTAAGAAAATTTTAGTATCTGAGGCAGTTCATCCTGAGTATCGCGATGTCGTTGCTACATATGCATACGGTCAATCCATTGAAATTGTTACTGTTCCACAAAAAGATGGTGTAACAGATGTAGAAGCTTTAAAGGAACTAATAGATGACAATACGGCAGCTGTTATTGCACAATATCCTAACTTCTTTGGTCAAATAGAGGACTTACAAGTGATTGGTGATATTGCACATGAAGCAAAAAGTTTATTTGTCGTATCTGCAAATCCACTGTCACTAGGGGTTTTAACACCACCTGGTAAGCTAGGTGCTGATATTTGTGTAGGGGACGCACAGGTCTTTGGTATTTCTGAAGCATTCGGTGGTCCGCACTGTGGTTTCTTTGCAGTAACAACGAAGCTAATGCGTAAAGTTCCAGGTCGTCTTGTTGGTGAAACAGTAGACGGTGAGGGACGTCGTGGTTATGTTTTAACATTACAAGCACGTGAGCAACATATTCGTCGTGATAAAGCAACATCTAATATTTGTTCGAACCAAGCGCTTCTTGCACTTGCCGCTTCTGTAGCAATGACTGCTCTTGGTAAGCAAGGTGTTCGTGAAATGGCTATGCAAAATATTGCGAAAACTCGCTATGCTAAAAATGCCTTTGAAGCTGCAGGCTTCACAGTAGCATTCCAAGGTGCACACTTTAACGAAATCGTTGTAAAGACAAATAAATGTGTGAAAGAAATTAATAAAGGCTTAATTGAAAAAGGTATTATCGGTGGTTATCCTTTAGGTCAAACATATGACTCTCTTAAAAATCACGTGCTAATCGCTGTAACAGAATTACGCACGAAAGAAGAAATTGATGCACTTGTTGCGGAAATGGGGGCTCTCAATGCATAACGAAAATCAATCACTCATTTTTGAAATTTCCAAAGAAGGTCGCGTAGGTTACAGCTTAGAAGCACTTGATGTACCAGAGATTGATCTCGCAGATTTACTGCCAGCAAACTTAGTACGCGTGGAAGCAGCGGAATTACCAGAAGTATCTGAGCTTGATATTATGCGTCACTATACAGCACTTTCTCGCCGAAACCACGGTGTGGACTCTGGCTTCTACCCTCTTGGTTCTTGTACGATGAAATATAATCCTAAAATTAACGAGGCAGTTGCTCGAATTTCTGGTTTTGCAAATGTACACCCATTACAGGATGAGTCAACAGTTCAAGGTGCAATGGAGCTTCTTTATGATCTACAAACTTCATTAGTTGAAATTACAGGTATGGATGAAGTGACATTACAACCAGCGGCGGGTGCACACGGTGAATGGACAGCATTAATGATGATTCGTGCTTTCCATGAAGCAAACGGTGAAGGCCATCGTAATAAAGTTATCGTTCCTGACTCTGCTCACGGTACAAATCCAGCATCGGCAACTGTTGCAGGCTTTGAAACTATCACTGTTAAATCAGATGAAAATGGTTTAGTAGATATTGAGGATTTACGCAAAGTAGTTGGTGCTGATACAGCGGCATTAATGCTAACAAATCCAAATACACTTGGTCTATTTGAAGAAAACATTATCGAAATGGCAGAGCTTATCCACTCTGTTGGCGGTAAAGTATACTATGACGGTGCAAACTTAAACGCAGTTATGAGTAAAGCACGTCCTGGTGATATGGGCTTTGACTGCGTACACTTAAATTTACACAAAACATTTACAGGTCCTCACGGCGGCGGTGGCCCAGGTTCAGGTCCAGTTGGTGTAAAAGCAGATTTAATTCCATTCCTTCCAAAACCAGTTTTAGTAAGAACAGAGGAAGGAACATATCACTTCGATTACGACCGTCCACAATCAATCGGTCGTGTTAAACCTTACTACGGTAACTTTGGTATCAACGTACGTGCATACACTTATATCCGTACAATGGGTCCAGATGGCTTAAAAGCTGTTACAGAATACGCTGTACTAAACGCAAACTACATGATGCGTCGCTTAGAGCCATTCTACGATCTACCATATAACCGTCATTGTAAACATGAATTTGTATTATCAGGTCGTCGTCAAAAGAAACTTGGCGTTCGTACTTTAGATATCGCAAAACGTCTGTTAGACTTTGGCTACCATCCACCAACAACTTACTTCCCGTTAAATGTGGAAGAGGCGTTAATGATCGAGCCAACAGAAACGGAATCAAAAGAAACATTAGATGCATTCTGCGATATAATGATCCAAATTGCAAAAGAAGCAGAAGAAAATCCATCTATCGTACAAGAAGCACCACATACAACAGTCGTATCTCGCTTAGACGAAACGCGCGCTGCTCGTACACCTGTGCTGCGCTACCAAAAAGCATAATTAACGGCCATAAGGCGTCCAATGAGTATTTAAGTACTTGTTGGACGTTTTTTTCTATTCTTTTTTTTGATAGCAAAGTGACGGGTAGGAAATAGAGCGATGGAAAGAAGAGCTGAGGCGACGGAAAGAAGGTTGAGAGTGACGGAAAGAAGGCCAAGGTGACGGAAAGAGATTAGAGCGACGGAAAGGAGGGCTAAGGCGACGGATGGAAATTAGAGTGACGGAAAGAAGGGCCAAGACGACGGAAAGAAATGGGAGTGACGGAAAGAAGAGCCGAAGAGACGGAAAGAATGGTCCAAGCGACGGAAAGAAAGTCGAGAGCGACGGAAAGAACAGGCGAAGCGATGGATAAAACCATCAAAAAGATGGATAGGACCATCAAAAAGATGGATAAAACCATCAAAAAGATAGATAGAACCAGCAAAATGACAGGAAAAAAGAATGCAACGGCTTCACATTGTGCCTACCTCCATTATTCGATGTAAATCTACTAAAAGATAACTATTCAATAAAAGGGTGTATATTGATATACTTACATTAATTTGTATTTTAGTTAAAATAACGGGTCATCATCAAACGTTGTGGATGTCTTCGTGACCAACTTCGTGCTGTAGCGCAGCCGCGTCATTATCAGTCTGCTAAAACTCTGAAGCCGCCGCAGCGTGCTATCGATCTGCTAAATCCTGTATCGCCGCTTCGAATCGCAATCGCACGACGAAAACCCTGAAGCAGGAGTCGAGTCGCAATCGCACGGGAAAACTCTGAAGCCGAAGCCAAGTCGCAATCGCACGACGAAAACCCTGAAGCCGAAGCCGAGTCACAATCGATGCAGAAAAACCCTGTTGCGGTCGCTACGGCAGCACTACGCTTCCATGCAAAAAACATCTGTTGATCCGAGACCCTGCAGCAAAGCGAAGTGGCATATTGGAAGCCTCCAGTTGGAACAGAAATCAACCACACGTTATGAAGGTGATCTAAAATAATTATATTTCGTATTAAAAATGTAATAAATTGTTCATAATTCAAATGTTGAAAGGGATGATAGAACGAAAATGCAAGCGACTGAAGTTGAGTTGGGCTTACCGGCAAATAGCGTTTTGAACGATACATATAAAATAAAAGAAGTTATTGCTAGTAGTAAATTGTCCTTTGTTTATCGTGCAGAAAATACTCATGAAGGGCATCAAGTAATTATTAAGGAGTTCTTTCCAAATGACATTGCTTTACGGGATTTGGATAATAAAACAGTCGTTAATCGTTTGCCTTCAACAAAGGAGAAATTCGGGAATTTAAAGGCTATTTTTCTAAATGAAGCGTTAATTATGCAGCAAATAAATCATCGTAATTTGGTCAAATATATGGACCACTTTGAGGAAAATGAGTCGATTTATATCATTATGGAGTATTATGAAGGAACGTTATTGGATCAATATTTAAAGGATTATCCTATTAATGATAGAGATCATTTATACACTACTATTTTTCTCCCCCTTATTGATGCTTTAAGCTATTTACATAAGAAAGGCATACTCCATCGTGACATTAAACCAAATAATATTTTGATTGATTCTGAAGGTAATCCATATTTACTAGATTTTGGTTCTGCGACTTTTTATAAAACAGACGAAAATTATCAAATATTTACTAGTCCGGGATTTTCCCCCCTTGAGCAATATTCGACTATATCTGAGCAAGGTGTCTATACAGATGTTTATAGTTTAGCAGCAACATTTTATTATTCTCTGACAAATGTTATTCCACCTGATATATCGCAGCGGTTGATAGAGGATAATATTAAGAATGTAAGAAAATACAATCATAAGGTGAGTACTCTTTTAGCTCAAACTATCATGTGGGGGCTGGCTGTGCAAGCGAGGAAAAGATGTTCTTCACTCAAATATATGAAGTTAGTCATTACTATTGAAGATATTGTCAATAGGATAAGGAACTATTTTAAGGAAAATAATTCAAACTGACCAATAATTTAGGTAATGTGATTCTATATTATCATTTTGTGGTTAAAGGTAGGTGCTTACGAAGCAGCATATGGAGTATTAAAAATACGCTATAGGCTGTTTTTTTAGTAAAATAAAACGAATACAGACACTTTTTTCGTTAAAATATCATAAATTTCTCGATGCTTATTTTTTACCATACACCCAATTAAATACATTTATTTTACATAATATTCATATGTAAATATTGACAATAAAATTAGATATTGTATAGTTACTTTGTGATACATAATGTCTTCAGTGATGTAGAAGTAGGAGGTAAGAATACAATTCTAGTTTTACTAACTGTAAATTCTTTATCTTACGTTACCATTTTATGACTAAATAGTGAATTTTTAATTGTTACTCGCTGAAGATTATGCTTACTCGAAATTTGTTACAAAAGGGAGGGATGGCTGTATAATCATACGGCCGACTGAATGGAGATTATTAGTCAAACAAACAGAACCATGCTCTTTGAGGAAATTAATCCTGAAAAAATGGATTTAATTACGCTTGTTGGAGATGTAAAAGGGATTGACAGCCTTAGTGATGAAAAGATCAAAGAAATGAATGAATATCTTCTTGTCAAAAGCTTCGATGAATTTTTAGACAAGTTTTCTCCAACGGTTTATTCATTCTACAATGCTGCGAACCAAAAGGTTATGTATACATTAAAAAAACCAGAAGGAATTCAAGATGACTGTATTTCTGAAATAGCCATTGACCAAAATAATGATTTTTTAAAAATGCTATTTACACTTATCGATACGAAAAGAAGTCAGGGCATTGCGAATGTTGATTTTAAGTTTGAAAATTTGCTTGATATGATCTCTCCTAAAAAGGTTATGGACGATATTCGACAAGTCCGAAAAGAAATCCATTACCTATACGGTGAATATGACAAATTAGATGACGACGATCCGAAAAAATTGGATACAGGGGACAAGCTAAACCTGATGTTTGAAGTAGCGAGTCGAAATTACAACAATGTCATGGCGATGCTTCCTTTAGCAATTGAAGATATTAAAACAAGACTATTGCTAGGTGTTAATCAGGATGAAGATGAATCTGAAAAATTACAAATTGGGACACTATCTATCGGTGATAATGGTGAATTAAAAATCATTGAGGCACCTCAAAATAATAGCTCAGAACTAATGGTTATTGAAGAAAATAGTAACTATGGTTTGAGCACAGTTTTTGAAGAGGATTATGAGGCGATTACAGAATCACCATCCTCCTATGTTAAAGATTTAGTCGTTAGAACTTTCTCTCCTTTGCCAGCTGTGAAGGCAGAATTTGATGTAGAGACAGAAGTACAAAATTACAATACATACTTAGAATTCTATAAGGATGCTAAGGATGAATTTGTAAAAACAGTGAAGCCATTAGTGGAAAAACTATTAGGCGTAAAAATGTACTTTGATCAATATACAACTAAAAACAAAGGTATGCAGCCTTCGTTACTAGTAACGAACACGAAGTTAGATATGCTCGTTAAAAGTAATAACCTACCACGATTACGCACGTATTTAAACACAGTTAACTCCAAAAATGACTTTACAGATACGGTTTGGTATGGAATTGTTCCTTCTCTGGAACTAGAGGCATCTGGAAAAATGAAAGTAAGCAGAGCTAGATTTAAAGGGAACGATAAGGTGGCTAAGCAAGAAGGCAATACAATGGAGTCGTTATCGATTCTTTTAGATACTGTGAAAGATTATAAAGTACAGATCTTCTTCAACTTTATGGCGGAAGAAGAAACGACATTCAATGGAATTGCTACTGCAGGTATCGATCGCCTAATCGATAAATGCTCGGTGCTTGTTCGAAAAGATTATAGTGAGTTTGCGATACCATGTTTACCGAACTTCACGATTATTCCTAAAGATAAATCAGGTGTGATCATTGATACAAGAATGCAGACAACAGAAAATGGAGCACGATTATCTAAAGAGAAAGAGGATATTTTAAAGCTTTGGATAGAGGGCGTTTATGTTGGTGCTAGCTATGTAGCAGCAGGTATCGTTTCAGCTTATCAATGTCCAGAATATTTAAAAGACTCATTCAGAAATGTTCAAAGAAATTATCCTGGTGTACGCTTCGATATCGAAGCGGGTGATAATTCACTTAAAGCCGTTACAACAATGGCAAAAGAAATCTCAGGATTTACTAATAACATTAAAGATGCTATTAACAGCAGAAGCTTTGGCTTTGTATTCTCTTCTGAAAATGCGCAGCTGCAAGATAAAGATATTAAACGTATTACTGTGTATAAAGCTAGAAGTTTAGCGATGGAAGAAGATGGATTTGATTCCATCTACAAAACACAAGTTAGTACGTATATTGAGAGAATTTTACGATTCCAATCAGGTGACTTTAAGCATGAAAATATCGTTCGATTCTTTAGTAATAATCCAAGTAGCCAAAAAAGCAAATGGCTTCAAGAGAAAGGCTTTGTAAACTCCATTATTCACGATGGAGATGACATCGGCTACATTATCGATGAAAAAACAAGCACATGTCAGATTGACCTAGTGTTTAACGGTAATGTGAAGAATCTTGAAGTTATGATTACAAAGGCAAGTAGTGCTGTTAAGGCCTAACAAGTTTACACATACACTAAAAAATTTTTTAAGTCGTATGTTTAAGATTTTTTCATAAATCTTTTAACATAAATAGAATCCTCCATTAATTGTAAGGTGAAAACATTACATATTTCTCTATGCTACATGTATTTGTAAAAGGCATGGAGGAATGTATACAACTAGTTATACACTTCACCTAAAACGATTTTTTGAGACGATTCAAACAAATTTTAGGAGGTACTGAGAATGGGTTTTGTATTAAAAGTAGAAGGATCAGAAGCAATTGAATTAGGGTTAGATAGCATTATGTCTGTTCAGTATGAAACAGATACGCCAAATGATTCTAACGCACGTTCAACAGATGTAGGAGCAACTTTAAAAGTAAGAGGTAAAATCCTTACTGCAACTGATGGTGATAATTCTGATGATACGATGAAATTAGGATTATGGTCATTAGTACCAGCTGAAAAAGCTGACTGTTACCGTAAAGTAACATTAGAAGTTATTTCTGCTGATCAAGTAGTACGAAAAATTCATTTCCCAAATGCTTTCGTTGTTGACTATTCAGAACAGTATGGTGACACAGAAGGTATTGGTGAATTTTTCTTATTCATTAAGCAAAAGAAAGACAAAACAGACTTGGCGAAAATCGAAGGCGGCTATGCTGTTTAAGATTGTTGCTTGATAGAACTCCACATTATCTAAGGGACTTTCATAGTTCCTTAGATAATTTTGAATAATCCTAATACTGGGGATGAAAAACATGAAAACGCATTATGAAACTTTAGGTGTCAGTAGAGATGCTACACCCGAACAAATAAAACTCGCTTATCGAAAGCTTTCAAAAAAACATCATCCAGACGTGAGCGGTGGAAGCAAAGAATCTGAAAAGATTTTTTTAGCAGTAACAGAGGCATACAAAGTACTAAAGGATCAAGCTTCAAGAGAAGCATACGATGCTCAACTAGATGGGGCTGGTCAAAGTTGGCGTAATGGACAGACATCTGAAAAACAATCTACACGCCAACAAGCTACTGAAAAAAAGCCAGATTTTAATATGGGCAATATTGAAAAAAACTTTGAGCATTTTTTTGGCTTTAATCCTAAAACGAAAGAAATGGGATCTACCCTTAATAAGAATGCCAAGAAGAATCCACTAGATACAACTGATTTATTTGAACGTTTTTTTAACAAGTAAAACGAAGCCATAGCTAGTATGAAGGAGTGTGATACCATGTATGGTCAAAATTCAACGGATACATACACTGAAAAAGCAAAGAACCAAATGATTATAAAAGTTATGGATATCATTATTGTCATCATCACCTTCTTTTTCATTTTATACGTATTTGTCATGAATCAGAATTTTATGTTGAAAACAATTATTGGACTTATGTTGGTCATACTAGCAATTGTTTATGGCTCTGTTAAGTATGAAGCAAGAGATAAAAAAGATGTTGTGACAAACAAGAAAATTCGAAAATTAGTTCTCCTCAATGATCGAGGAGCTGAAATAGATGAATGGGAGATAGATGACCAAACATCATTACTTATTGGGAAAAGTTCAGCTGACAATAAGGCAGATATCGATTTAAGCGGTACAGAATATGAATCGCTTATCAACTATGAACATGCCGTATTAAACAATGTTTCTGGCGTATGGTACATAGAGGATATTGATTCAGTAAATGGTGTTGGTATAAAAAAAGCTCATAAGCGCGTTAAAAATAGAATTCAACACGAAAACCCTTACCCAATCGGTAATGGAGACATGATATACATAGCAAATACGCGAATTTTGGTGAAATAGAGACAAGTAAATTCGTAACATAGACGGGGGATAGCGAAAATGAGTTTGATTAGATGCACGAATGGTCACATGTTTAGTTCAAGAAGACATAGAAATGTTTGTCCATATTGCAATGTAATGGTGGAACAGGAGCAAAGACCAAGCGGTCAGCAAGTAGCTGTAGCTGAGGTAGATGATAAAACAATGCCATATCTCGGAGAAATGGATGGCATTGATCCGGTAACGGGATGGTTAGTTTGTATTGAAGGGCCACAAATGGGGCGAGACTATCGTATTTTATCGGAAAAAAACTTTATTGGTAGAGCAGAAGATATGCACATTCGCATTGTTGGAGATAACTCGATTTCTCAGCGAAACCATGCAGTCATTGTTTATGATCCTAAAAAAAGAAACTTTTATCTACTTCCAGGAGATGCATCAGGCTTAGCTTATCTTAATAATGAAGCGGTTTATACGCCAACAGAGCTTGCCGCGTATGATGTTATTCAGTTAGGCAGAAGTATGTTTCTTTTTATTCCCTTATGTGGTGTTCATTTTGAATGGGAAAACAACAACAGTGAGGAATGATGACAAATGGATCCGAAACTACTGCCATACATAATTTCGCTTATTTTTATCGTTGTACTCGTTGCCTTATTAATCATTCGAAACATGCTTGCGCAACAAAATGAAAAAAACAAAATAGAAATCGGAAATGGACAAACGATTGGCAGACGTGATGAGCAAGATGATTATTTCTCTACAGCTGAAACGAATAATGGAACAATTGCTGTCCTGGCAGATGGTATTAGTGGTTTAGCCAACGGTAGGATGGCAAGCACAGTTGCTGTCAATACATTTATAGAAGAATTCAAAAAGCTTAGCGGTCTAAATACGCTAGAAAAATTTTTTAAGGAGGCCGCTTTTGCAAGTAATCATATGATTGTCGAAAATTTAAATGGCTCGAATGGAGGGACTACATTAGTGGCAGCCGTTATTGATGATAACGGATTTCTTCACTGGGGAGCCGTTGGAGATAGTGTCATAACTATTTTTCGAAATGGAGAATTCAAGGCAATCAATCAAAAGCATATTTTTGAATCAGTGTTAACTGAGCGATATATATCTGGTGAAATATCTCAGCTTGAGGTGCAGGAAAATCCTTTGAAAAAGAGACTTATCAATTATTTAGGGTATGAAGGCTTTAAAAATATGGATATAGGAAAAAGTCCGATCCAGCTAAATAGAGGAGACAAGGTATGTCTATTTAGTGATGGAGTCTATGATACTTTAACAGAGGTTGAAATGGAGAAAATTCTTTCTCAGCAAGCGACTCCCTATGATATTGCTCAAGACATTATTAAGGCCGTTGAACAAAAACGCTTAAAAAATCAAGATAATGCAACCATCGTTATTTTAGAAAAAACATGGTAATCATTTTACTTGTCGTCTTTAAATGAGTCAGTAAATAAGGAGGAGTAATCATGAGAAAGGAAAATAGCAACTTTAAAACAAGCTTTTTATCCGAAGCGGGCTCATTTTTGCAAAATAAAGATTACTTTGCCTATACAGAGCTGGACGATGTAGCCTGCTGGGTAGCTATAAAAGGGTTAGATTCTGATCAGGAAATAAGTAGTGCAGAGCTTGCTGTGAAGGCAATTTTAGAAAAATTTATGGAAAAGCCATCCATGTCTAGAAGAAGCATTAAAAAATATTTGAAAAATGCGCAAGACATACTTCAAGCTCAAAGCTTAAGGGTAAGATTGAAGGCTAGTATTGTCATGGTCGTCTCAGATTACTCTAAGATGATTGTGGCAGTTGCCGGAAATTCGAGGCTGTATCATTTCCGGAATGGTACTTTAACGTATAAAAGCACGGATCAAAGCTTAGCGCAAGAGATCGTCAATACTAGGAATCGTTCGCTCGATATTAGCCAGCATGAGGAAAGAACCAATTTATTAAATTATCTTGGGAAACCAAAAGATTTTCAGCCTTTTGTTTCGAAGAAAATGAAATTAATGGATGACGATGTACTAGTGCTTTGTACAGCTGGCTTTTGGGAAGATGTCAATGAAATTGAAATGGCCGATGCGTTGGAAGAAGCAAAGGAGCCTGAACAATACATTGATTTATTAGAAGAGATACTGTTAAGTAGGCAAAAGAAAGTCGTCAATAATTACACAATCGCAGCTATATTTGCGAACAAGGTTTATCAGGAAACCAATAAGAAAAAAATGAAATACATCAAAATGATTGCAGCTGCATTAGTGCTAGCTTTGGTCGTAGGTGGAGGCACGATTTTTTATCAGGTGAAGCAAGCTAAAAAAATGGCTGAATTAACCGTAGAGATGAAAGATCATGAAAAGAGCGGAAACCAGTATTTTCAAGATGGAACTTATGATAAGGCACTGTTGGAATATAGTGAGGGCAGAAATGCGGCGAAAAAATTGAAGGATCCAATACATAGAAATTTACTAGCTAAAAAATTAAGGGTTACCGATTTGATTATCAACGGAGATAAAGCAGCGGAAGAAGGTAAATTTAACGATGCGCTTGAGCAATATGAAAAGGCTAAAAAAGAAGGAAAGCTTATTAAAGACTTTGGGAAAGAAGTAGTTGAACAAAGAATCGCCAATATGGATACTATTGTACAAATTGCTGAAGCTGTAAAAGATGGAGATTTCCGATTCGAGGCAGAGGATTACAATGGGGCTCTTGAAACGTATCAAAAGGCAAGAAAAAAAGCCCTGACAATTGCCTATACGGGCGAACCTGAAATAAAGACAAAAATAGAAGATACAGAGGCTAAAATTGCTGAATTGAAAAAGGCCCAAAAGGAATTAAAGGCTGAAGGCTTAGAAAAAAGCGGAGATCAGAGCTATGCACGTCAAGAGTTTGGGAAAGCGATTGAATATTATACACTTGCACAGGAAATTTATCAGGAGACAGAGCTGCTGTCGAAGGTTTTAGGTCTTGAGCGAAAGGTTATGAATGCCAATGATAAATTGAATCCACCTCCTCAACCGCAAACTGCTGATAATGCAGCGCCGCCTAGGAATGAAGGGACAGCTGCCGGTGAGCCATCTAATGCTGAAGTGATGAAAGAGGGAAAATAAATTGATGAAAGAGCTCATGATTGAACGGTTACGCAAAATAGAGGATTTAGAGCAACGTCAACTGCTAAAGGATATTGTCAGTGGCGTTTTTGTAAATTTAATCGATTATCAGAATGACATGAACAATAGGCTCGAGGAGCGCATATTCAACGAAATGGATGATGTTGAGAATAGGTTTGATATTTACGTGACCCTAAGTTCTAAGGAGGATGTTGACCCTATTCATGAATGCTTATTCCCGATGCGGCCAGCTGATTTAGAAAGTAAATCTATCAATATAAAAAAAATGCTGGAAGCGTTTAAAAACAAGGAATCTGCAGAACTGTTCACATTATTTCTAGAATGTGATTCCATGCAAATTCAACAGTTACTTGCAAAGCAGCGACTCTTTAGTGGAAAGCTCGTAACGACAAATGGACAAGTAGAAATAAAGGTCAGCCTTACCCAAAATATGGACTATTTACAAGAGATGAACAAGCTATATCCGCTTTTCCAAATAAATGGCCTACCATGGAAAACGATTAATCATCCATTCGTTTATAAATTTTTTAATATCAATTTAGTAGATTGCCCACCTTTAGATGAGAATGCTGAAATTACTGAAATAATTGTTGATTTAGAAGAGTATGAGGACAAAAAACGCCTAAATATGGTTCCGTTATGGAATATTGAACGTCATGAGGTCAAAAATGTCGGTTTTCCCATCCCTGCAATTGATAAGGTGAATTATGAGCATGTCCTTTCCATACGTAAAATCGGCAATGAGCATGGCTATCTTGTTGAGGCCGATGAGGAAAATGTTCGTTACGTTAAACGCTCAGACAATGAATTAACAATTGTCTCACCCCGCGATAAGTCGGGGGTTTGGCAGTTAATTAAAATTGCAAAAATGGCAGATGAGAAAATTGGGAAATTACATTATGAGCTTGTATCAAATAGAAGAATTGAGCATTTTATACACAAATTTGCTAACAAGTATACGGCTACTGTTAAAACGAAGGGCGAAATTACACGTATGATTAATTCCTTCGAGGCTGCTAACAGCTTTGAGCTTGTTGATATCGAAATAGTGGACGCCTATTCTGGAACAAGCTTTACTCATTCTGTGAACACTTTCTTAACGGAAATGATAGGAGAAAATAATCATAAAAAAACGATGCTACTAAAGTTTAAGGCGAATGAGGAGAGAAGCTTTATTGCAAACGATATTTTAAGCTTCCTCGTATCAGAAGTACAACGACATTTCTTCGAATATGAATGTGTAGGTGTTTGGCTATGAACTATATTTGGGATTTGCTTATTAAAGCTGAGGATGAAGGTCTTTCTAAAAAGGATATATATTTTCATCTTGCCGAAGCCTATTCACCATATATGGAGCTTAGTCCACAACTATTAAATGCACAGTATGTTGAACAGCATGTTGAAGTAAATCCGTATTATCGTTATTACGGCATTTTTAATGGTCTGTTCCATCCAGATAATTCTTCCGATTTAGAGTTTAGAAATTATCTTTTAGATACCGTATTGCATTTTTTAGCTGAAATTGATCGTATGCAAGGCATGAATAAAAGAGAGTTTTATATTCGTTTTATTTTAAGAGAAATCGAAGCGAATGTATGTGGAAAATTGGTACGCGACAATATGCATGCCTTTACGAAAAAGGAGCAAGAAATAGTTGCACTAAATATGCTCAGACTTTATCAGACAGGTGAAGAAATTTACTTATTAAAGGATACGCTAAAAAGGCTCTTTAAAAATTGCATGATTTATGTGAAATCGGAGGAGCAGGATGAGCTGCTTTTATATATCCGTCAAAAGCAGACAGAACAGAATGAGCGAAAGGTCCGGCTTGTCCAAGAAATTTTCCTGCCAATAGGCTTTCATATGGAGGTTTATTGGCAATATCACTTCGGCATTATTGATGCAGAGGAAACGATGAAGCTAGATCGAATAGCTCTTTACTAAATAGGGCAGAGGAGGCATTCCAATGACAACTAAATATTCATATAAGCTGTATGCCAATAAGCGTAATACAGACAAGAAATATATGACCTATACACGAGTAGAATTAATGGAAATGACAACCTTCCAGCTTAGAAATATTTGCTATAAGGAAAAGCTTGTGACAGGGCTTATTAATACACTGACAAGAGATGAGTTAATCGACAAGATTTTAAGATATCGTGGCTCTGAAGAAAACCCTCTTATTAGGGAAAAAAAGGATGGTGGCTTTGAACGAGTAGAAGCGGCCATGCAAGAGTATTTAAAAACACCGATGTCTGACAATGGTGATATTAAAATTCCTGCCAAAATGAGCTTATATAGTGGGATGAAAATCGATAAACCCGATCAGTATTTCGTTGAAACAGGCGGTTTTCTTGTAGAATCCAATGTACTACTAGTCAATGAGCAGCTAGATCTTTGCGGCATTCTTAATATCCTTAAAGACGACGAAGTCCCAAATCAATATTATTTCGCAGCTGATCAAGCAATTGGTATTCGGAAGACAAATAATAAAAACTACAGCTTTATTTTTTTAAGAAAGCAAGATTCCGAATATATCTTTAAGACTTACTATCAGGAAACCCCACTTCCGCCAACAAATCTTCATTACTATAAGGTGCCAATACCAGATTTAGAAATAAAACAGCTGGAAACAACTAATGCTATTCTTGCTATTGATTTCGGAACAACAAATACAACGGCCGGTGTCTATTTAGAGAGTGATTATGTGTCCTCTCCTTGTAGTCATGATTTATTAAATAACAGAATTCAGCTAAATAGCATTAATTTTGTACAATTTCCAGATCCACTTCATCAAAACGAATGGATTGAAGTAGTGCCGACAGTCATGACTGTAGCAGATTGCTCCAATGCAGATCAAGTAGGCTATCACTTTGGTTATGAAGCATTAAAAATGATGAAAAAAAATAGCTATACATCATTGGCTACGAAATTCCAAGGTATTAAACGCTGGGTTAGTAATTATGCCAAGCTGGAAGAGGTGATGGATGCTAACGGGAATACGGCACTTGTTCCACGGAGCCAAATTATAAGAGAGTTTATGCTTTATATTATTCGAATGGCAGAGCATCAATTTAAATGTCGCTTCAAGCATTTACATATTTCCAGTCCTGTTAAGCTGAAAACACAATTTTTAGATATGTTTCGTGCGATTTTACCTGAATATCAAATTGAAACGGAGCATGCTCTCGATGAAGGAATGTCGGTTCTTTATAATACGATTGCCAATCAAATAGAAAATAATAGTTTTCTCGATGGCAAGGAATATAAAGCACTCGTGATCGATTGTGGTGGCGGAACAACAGACCTTTCTTCCTGTAAGTTTCGGATAGAGGACGGACATATTTCTTACAAAATTGATATTCATACTACCTATGAAAACGGGGATACGAATTTTGGAGGCAACAATATTACGTATCGTATTTTCCAATTTATGAAAATCGTCTTTGCCAATTATTATAGTCGAGGAAAGAGTGATTATGATATCGATGCATTAATCGATATTCCAGGTAAGGATATTTATCGATTTGTAGACGATCATGGTGTGGAAGCAGTGTACGAGCAATTCGAAAAAGCCTTTGTAGACGCCGAAAATATTATCCCTACACGCTTTAAAGAATATGAAAATCGCACACGTGATGAATACCTACGTGTCCGCAATAATTATTATTTCTTATGGGAAATGGCAGAAGAGATGAAGAAGGAGTTTTTCCGCAAAACAGGTATATTAAGAAGTCGTTTCTACGCGGATAGTGATATGCAACACGATAGTGATTTAAATGTCACAGCAGTAGACCGCTGGTGCCTGTCGTTAGTAGAAAATAATCAATTTAAAGAAGTTTATGACTTCCCAAATGTCTTTTTCAATATTAAAGAAATCAATCATCTTATAAAGGCGGATATTTATGATATCGTGCGAGAGTTTTTAGAGGAATTTTATGAGAATGGCATACTGAGTGACTATTCCATCATTAAATTAACGGGACAATCCTGTAAAATAGACGCATTTCGCGAGGCTTTAAAGGAATTTGTACCAGGACGCAGCATTGAATTTAGACAAAAGGCTGAAAACATTGGGAAGGTTCCAGAGTTAAAGCTTGCTTGTTTAAGGGGAGCACTTCGTTATTTAAATGCTAAGAAAATCGGCATGATCGAAACAGAAGTGACGAATCATGCGCCAGTTGTCCCTTATGCTGTCAGTGCCTTTACACATAATCGTCAGGAAAAATTACTCATTAGTAGCTTAGAAAGACTGAATCAAATTCACGGTACGATTTCTCGCCCATGGGGTGTAAAAGAAGTTGAGTTTTTCCTAACGGGTAGTGACAATCACACATCGTATAAATACACGTACTTTAATCGTCAGGAGGAATATGTGCCTGTTCTTTATGAGAATATCGCGATGCATTATCAAGATAAAATCCCACAGGACGAGACGGACTCCATCACGAATGGAGAAGTAAAGTTCTTCGTCTTTGCAGGCGAAGATCATTGGGGCTTCCATGTAGTTCCTGTAGCAAGGAAAGACGAGCAGCTGTTTATCGGTAGCAAGGAATTCTTTGCCTTTGAGACCGATTTGTCTGAGCTAGATTTCTTTGATGGATTAAAGTAAAGAAGCCTCCGGCGGATGTCATGGAATCAGCTTTGTATAACACAAAGCCGATTCTGGACGCATTGTTTGTCTGCGCGACAACGGTAAATGTATTCTGTAGCGAAAGCGAACGACAGTAGCAAATCTTTTCTGCGCGAAAGCAAAGCGACAGCGGCAATGACGCCGAGGCATCATTGATCAGTGAAAAACAAGAAAAGAGGTGGGTGACAGCTTGTTTGCCAATCAATATCCACATTTTCAAAAAGGCCGCATTTTAAAGCGAGAAATGCTAGAAAATTTGCGAGATTACCCAAGAGAATTTTTAGATTTATATTTCCAAGATTATTCGAATGGTATTATTTCCGGTGCCAGAATTATTGTAGCAGATACAAGCCTTATCATTACAAAAGGCATTATCAAGCATAATGGAAAGCTTTATATGCTGCATAGTAGCTATGAGCTTCCTTATGAAGCAACAGGAAGTGAAACAATTTTAAAAGTACGATTTGCCGAAGAAGTGAATGAATTAGATTTTAGAAACTTCACGACAGAGATTGTGCTAGATGATTCGCTAGAGCTTGCACATAATGAGCTAGAGTTAGCGCGCTTTAAATTAAAATCAGGTGCCAAACTGCGTTCAGAGTATATTGATTTTCTTGATTTTGCGACAGAATACAATACGGTCAATTATCTTCACTGCCAGTATGCAGGTTTTCAAAAAAGCACATATCATCCAATCATTTTGCACTATTTTGCACGAGAGCTGTTAAAAAATCGGCCAGTGAATCCGTATGATATAGCCTTTGCTTTAGAGTGCTTAAATCAAGAGCGCGTTCAACGAGAAGCAATTGATTTCTATATTTGCAATCGGCTAGAGCTTGATTACCAAACATTTTCTAATAGTCAAATTCATAAATACTTGAACCGTATTTTATTAGAATCAAAACGCGGTGGTCGTATGACAGGGCACAGTCAAGGGCGACCTAAGCGCATGATTGTTGACTAGCTACTGGTCTGCTGATAAAAACGTTCATGAAACGGAAGGTGAATGGGTTGAAATTTTTAGATGAAAAAATTATTGCTCTTAGAAATGAAATGCGAGAGCAAGAACAACATGAATTAGCTCAAAAGCAAGCTGCTTTAAAAGAGGAGCAAGCGCCGCCTGAGGAGCCTATACAGGAGGAACAGTCTGAGCTAGAAGCAATTGACCTTTACCAGGATTTTGTCAATATAAATGAGCAGGAAGTGCCGGTCATTGATCAGCGTGTGATGGATGGAAAAATTTCGTTCCGAATGCCGAAGCTCTTTTCGATCATGCCAGCTGAGTTAGCCTCATTAAAATACCCGTCAGAGCGCAGACCAAATATTATTTATACGGATGAATCATCTACTATCAATTTAGCCTTCAACAAGACATCACATTCCTTACCTGATGAAGGTGTAGCTGAGTTTCAGGAAAATATGATTGACGTTCTTGAGCAAGCTCAGCCTGCAGCACAATGGTTTGATACAGATGTGATCAAAATAGATGACAAAACAGTTGGCTTTATTGAGGTCATGACACCTGCTATTGATGGCGAGATTTTTAATTTAATGTTCTTTGTATCGATTGATGGGAAAGCGCTTATCGGTACGTTCAATTGTACGGAGGAGGATACTGAGACTTGGCGTCCTATCGCTAGAGCGATGATGGAAACGATGCAATTCGCTTCTAACGGAAGGGGAGGCGTATTACGATGAGTGGATTAGTAACTGCCTATCACAATATACAAATATTGCCGTTTAAGCTAGTGAGCGTTCAAGATCTTACACTCACAAAGAAAATGAATGAGCACACAACTTTACACTTCACGGGCATTGTACCTGAGGAAGTTCGAGATCAGTACGTGGAAATGACAGAGGTTTATTCATCCATCGAAGTGAATCAACTCGATCATTTAGGTGCACCTACCCCTTTATTTAAGGGGGTTATATTAGGCGTCAAGATACATGCGGTTAGAGGGATATACTACATGGAAGTCGAAGCTGCCTCCAACACCTACTTCCTTGATATTCAGAAGAAAAATCGCTCCTATCAAGATAAAGAGCTAACCTATTCATCTCTATTCAAGCTCATGAGTCCTTATTATCCTGGTCTCGATGTCATCGATGAGGCTACTAAGGGAGGGAAATTAGGCAAGTTTACTCTACAGTACCGAGAAACCGATTGGGAATTTTTAAAACGCCTTGCCTCCCGCTATAACACTGGACTAGTTCCTGCTGCTACTTTTGATAAGCCAAAGTTCCATTTTGGTGTCCCTGTTGGTCATGCAAAAGGAAAGCTAGAAGACTATCATTATACCACAAGAAAAAAACTAGCAGATTATCTTCTCTATACATATAACGGTAATCAAGGTATGGGAGAGCATGACTTTTTATACTATGAAGTGGAAACCGATAAGGTACTTGCTATAGGAGACTACGTAACATTTCATGAGCAAACACTCTATGTTTGTGAGGCCTCTACGTCGATGAAGGATGGCTTACTTAAGCATTGTTATACACTTTCAACGAAGAATGGTATGAACAAGAGTGAAATATTCAACGATGAAATTTCTGGTGTCTCTATTGAAGGTAAAGTGTTGGAAGTTGCCAAGGATCATATTAAGGTCCATCTAACTATTGATGAAAAACAGGATAAAGGTAAAGCGCATTGGTTCCTTTATGCAACACCTTATACAGCTGAGGGGCATAGTGGCTGGTATTGTATGCCTGAAGTGAACGACTTTGTTCATGTGTATTTCCCTTCGCATCGAGAAGAAGAGGGAATTGCTAGCAGCTCGATTCGAAAAAATTTAAACAGTACCGCGACTAATAAGCTAGATGATCCTTCGACGAAATATTATAGAACAGCCTTTGGCAAAGAAATTAAGATGAGCCCAACAGAAATTGTCATTACAGCACAGGATAACGATATTTTTATCCGTTTAAATGAAGCGAGCGGTATTGAAATTTTTAGTAAAAAGGAAATTAAGCTTATTTCCGAGGCAGACATTTCAGTCAATGCAAGCAAGAAAATTCTGTTGTCTGCAGAGGAGGAAATTTCATTAAAATGCAAAGAAAGTAAAATAACGATGGATGGCAGTGTGCAAATTTTCGGGAAAGAAGTAAAGGCCAATTAGAAAGAAGGAGACACAGATGCAAGCAGAGGGAGTTTTACAGCATTTTTATGAAACAGAAGTAGAGAAAAGACGGTTGACCCATCTCTTGGCATTAGAGGATTTTTTCCAAGCCTCAAAAGAGGAGCTTGCAGAGGAATTTAGAAAATCCTTTCAAATCATTTGTCAGCAGCTACAGCAGCAACAATCCCTTCAACAGAAAGGACCAATTGGACATATTACGTTTTCCATGCTGCGCACAGAACTACTGGAGGGACGCCATCACTATCTAGTAGAGGGGACAGATGAGGATTGGTTCTTTGACGTCCGACCTATTTTAACGACCTATGATGCAAGCTGGGCTCTAAGCTTTTTAGAGCAATTCGTTGAAGAATTATATGTATACAGCAAAACGTTCATGGGAGCTATTTCCCAAGCGGATATTGAGCACATCAAGCTAAAGGAAGCGACTCATTTTCATCAATATGTTATTAGCCTTGCTAGATATGCATTACCAGACATTATTAGATGTCCAGAATATTTAGCACTTGATCGGGATGATGCTGTAGAAATTCGTATAGGCGAATTTATGGACATCAATGAAGTTGTCTATAGTGAGGACTTCTCCTCGAAGGATATTGAAGAAATCAAAGCTTGGCTGGCTCAAAAATTAGAGGATGAATATTCGTATGAAGTATTTAGCAAATTAAATCTAGCTGGTGGCAACTATGAAAACTTAGATATTCGATATGCCTTTTTCCAGAAAACGAATTTAGCACAGAGCCAAATGCGTAATTGCTTACTCATTGGCGCCAATCTTAGGAATAGTAAGCTAATGGACGTTGATTTAAGCTTCAGCACGATTCATGAGGCTGATTTTAGCAATAGTCAATTGCAAGGTGCTAACTTCCAACAAACTCAGGGAGCAAGCGGACTAACTAATCGACAGAAGTGGGAAATGCCCGGCTATCTCCCAGTGAACTTTACTGGTGCTAATTTAGAGGATGCTGATTTTGAGCTAGCTAATTTACGAGGTGCTTGCTTTATCGGGGCTAACGTCAAGAATGCTTATTTCGAAGGAGCTAATTTAGAAAAAGCTGTGTTCTCGAAGGAAGCACGGGAGCATCTGAAGCTAGATCCATTCCAAATAGCGAGTGTCATTTGGAAATAGATGTCGTGAAAAGGAGAAACAAGATGAACTATTTTATTCTATCTCAGGATGAGCGTATCTCGAATGCTGTAGAACCAGTTGGACTATCAAAAATTATTAAAAAAGAACTATTAACAGTGGAAAGAATGGAGGAGCTAGAGGAGCTAGATCGTCAATTTCCTGTATTAGATAAAAGTGAAAATGACTATATCGATTTTATCGAAAAGCCAATTGCTCTTTTAGCTGATCCAGTAAAGCAGCTAGTAGAAAAATATGAGCCACGCCTACCGTTTAAACCAGTTGTTCTCGTGGATATGCCGAAATTAAAACAGACGTTATATTGGCTTTCCATTCCTCCAAAAGTGGCCTGTCTTTCAGCACAAACCGAATTTCATCTAGATGGAACGCTAAAAAAGCTCGTTATTGATGAGACTTTAGCCGCACCATACACTTTCTTTCAAATTGAAGGAATAAAAGAGGATTATATCATTGTCAATATTGAGCTCGCAGAAAGTATATTGCGCCGTTCGTTTCGAGGTATTCGATTACGCAAAGTGCAAACGGAAGGCAAATGGAACGAGATCCTTCAAGCTTAGAAAACTAGTAATACATAGAGTAGGAGAGCATTAACATGAAAAAAAGGTGGGCAACGGCAGCTTTCGCAGCAATAGTACTAGCGGGTTGTGGGTCAGGCGAAGCTGAAAAAGATGAGAAAAAAGAGCCAGTAGCTGAACAGAGTAGTGCAGTTAAAGTTGATATGAGTAAAGAGAATTTGGCTAAAAGCTTTAAAGAAGGCACATTCAAGGCAGATGTCATGGCAATGGGTCTTACAAAAGACTTAAACGAGAAAGTGGAAAAAATTACAGCAGCGATGCAGGCTTCTCTCGCAAAAAATAAAGAGTGGCATTTAGAAACATTAGCCGGTCTAGCTAAAGGTGAGAAGTTTCCCTATGATGAAAAATTAGGCATTACAGAAGACGAATATAAGTTTTTCCTAGAGCTTGATCAGCATATGAGGCTTGGAAAAATTGGTGAAAGCGACATTACCATTACAAAAGAGAATGATCAGTTAACGATACAAAATCCAACAGCTACAATCGTTAAGAATTTTAAAATTAGTACAGATGGAAAAACACTACATAGCGAATTAGGTGACCTAACATATAAAAATAAGATTGAAGCGTCTGACGAGCAAAAAGTTACAGGCAGGTGGAACGGTCTTACCTATCGTATGGGAGGAAAAGATACAATGCAGGTTTTACAAATTTCAATTGGTCAGCTAGAGGAAAGCAAAAAGAAAATTATCTATACAAAGTCATTTGGCGAAAGTCAAGAAATGCAAGAGGAAATAATAATTTTCTAAAGTCATAAAGTTTTAAATTGATGTTTAGGCATTCGCGCTTCGCTATAAAGGATTCTTAGCAGGAAAATAGTAAAGTGTTTTTCTCGTTTTCGAGTGTGCAAAGTGAATGTACTTTTCTTATAGAAAGGGTGATTTCCAATGGCAGATGCAATGCAGACAAAAGGCGATGAGCAGCGCAGTTATGTAGTTGCTGGCGCCCAATTATCATGCTCACAGGGCGACCAAACAAGCATTTTAAAGATGCCAGTAAGCCATGGCGTGTATACAAAAAACAAGGCACAGATGAACACAATGGATTATAAACCCAATTTTAACATCCAGCCCTTTGGTTTATGTCAAACATTATCAAATCCTACAGTGGCAGCAGCAACAGCGGCTAATAATGGTGTTTTGAAACCGATGCCCTGTACTCCAGTGGTTACGATGCCATGGATTAATGGAAAATCTGATCAGTTGATTGAGCGTTTTCCCGCACTTACCAATCAATCTACGAATATGTGCCTATATTGCGGGACGATAAAGGTAGAAGATGATGGTCAAGAATAAGCCATCATCCCTGAGGAAAGAAGGGTATTCATGTGAACACGTATGAGGAAGTAATTGGATACGGAGAGCTAGAGCTTGTATCCCCCTATGAGGTTCAGACGTTGCATGATCTCAGCTTGACCCAAACTGTGAATGACCATGCAAGGTTATCAATTACGGGATTTATCCCGGAGGAGAAGAAAGATCGCTGTATGCAGATTGCCAGCAGTTCAGATCAAATAGAGCTCTATGAAAAGCGCAATGGACAGCGTGTACGGCCGCTTTTTAAAGGGCAAGTATCCGAAGTGGCAGTTCGTATGGTGAGAGGCGTGTACCAAATTGAGCTAGAAGCGGTGTCATCTACATTTACCTTGGATTGTAAAGGCAAAGCTCGCTCTTTCCAGCATGACAAGATGACGTATAATGCCATGCTCAAGCAAGTACTTGCTAACTATCCAGGTGCAGATGTTATTGATACTGCATCGAAATCTACTCCTCTAAAGCAATTTATATTACAATATAGAGAGACTGACTGGCAATTTCTAAAGCGCATGGCCTCTCATTTTCGAACAGTACTCGTACCAGCAGTAGATGCCGATAAACCTAAGCTATGGTTCGGTCTGCCGGAAGGTCGATTAGAAAAACTGTCAGCTACTAGCTATACAATCACCAAGGATCGCTCCAAGTATTTACATACGCTGCAAAATGACATTGAGCGACCAATAGAGGAGCGGGATACAGTATCCTATGTAATCGAGTCCAAAAAAACATTAGCACTCGGTGACCGTGTCCAGATCCAAAACAAGAAGCTAGTTGTGGCCAAATCCATAGCACGCATGCAACAAGGTGTCCTTACATATGAATATCATTTACTGCCCGAGTCAGGCATTCATCGAGAAAGACTAAACATTCCTTACCTGTCAGGCATAGCAATTGAGGGTAAGGTATTAGAGGTTAAGAAGGATCAAGTCCGCCTACACCTATCCATTGATGAAGCACAAAAAAAGGAAGAAGCCACCTGGTTCTCACTTGCTACGCCGTATACAGCAGAAGGACATAGCGGCTTTTACAGCCCACCAGAGGAAGGCGATAGCGTTCACCTTGCATTCCCGACGCATCGGGAGGAAGCAGCCGTTGTTCGTCACAGTGTACGAAAGAGCGGCGACTCCAACCCAAAAACAGCCGATCCGAGAACGTCCTACTGGGGCACACCAAAAGGCATGGACATCAAGCTAGACCCCCAATCGGTGACTTTTACCGCACAGGAAGGCGCCGTTTTCCTAAAGCTTGATCAGGGAAGCGGAGTAGAAGTACATAGTAAGCATCCGCTTACACTAAAAGCCAATGATACAATCACCTTTGCAGGGAAAAGCATTTCCATGAGTGCTACAGAATCCATGCATTTAACCTGTGGCTCCAGCAGTCTCGTTCTTGACGGCAACACCGATATGCAGGGGCAGATTGTGACAATGGAAGGCTCGAACAAAGCACCCGTGTCCATGTCCAATGCACCAGAAGACGGAGCAGACCTTGAATCTGCCCTAGACGTCATGGGCAGTATCCCTGTTGGTGGGGGTGGCGCTTAATGGCGAAGAAGGGGAAAAGTAAGAGTATAGGTTTTTTTGGAGCGATAGGCAGCCTCCTTGGCTGTATTCCCGCTGTTAGGAATGTTAAAAAAGCAATAGGAAAGGCCTTCAAAAAGAAAATCAAAAAGGCGAAAAATAAATTAAAATTAAAGAATCTCTTCAAAAGGCTTAAGAAGAACTTTAAGAAGAAGAGAGGAAAGGTTTTTACAAAGGCCAGGAAGCTTAAAAATAAATTATCCAAGAGAAAATTGTCCAAGATTTTTAAAAAGGCTGTGAAAAAAGCAGTACTTGCACAGAAAAAAGTTGATAAAAGGGCTACTACAAAGGGCGGAAAGGCTTCGAAAGCTGCTGTCAAACAAGTCAAAAAGTATGAAAAGGCCCAAAATCTTAAACTAGTTTCTATGGGGTTGAATTGTGTTCCTATTTTTGGAAATATCAAAGCCTTATATGAAATGGGCACGGGAAAAGACTTAATTACTGGGCAAACTAAACAAACTGGGAAAAAAATCATAGATGAAGCAGAACTGGAGAAATACTTAAAAGACCGACAGTCCGTATCAAACCGAAATAGAAATTCAGTGAATGCCGGAGAGCCGATAACAACACTTGAAGACTTACGTAAAGTCTTAAGTGCTCCTTCAACAGTAAATCCAGATGGTCTAGCTCCATATGCAGTAATAGGTGCCAATATAGCTTACGCTTTGGTATTGGAGGATCTTGTCAAATACGGAAATCCAAACTCTACGTTTCGAGAACAAAATGAAGCACTCCTTTCACTCCTCAGTCCTTTTGGTAAGGCTGGAAAAGCAAAAAAAGGTGTGGAAACCTTGGAGGATTTAGAAAAAGGTCTTGAAGCAGCTTATGATCTCGCCAATAAAACAAAAAAGGTGAAGGAAGTACAACATACTCAGAAAGAAATAGAGCAACTTGAAGAGTATTTGAAGAAGATTGATAAGGGTACGGGTAAAGTTGATTTGACTAAAACAACTAACCCTGAAGATTTCTTAGATGAAGTAATGAAGCGACAAGGGCTAGATGAATTACCTGGAAGATTCAAAGAAAAGTGGGTTGATGGTGATTATAAATACGAGATAAGAGCTCACGAAGCTGAAACTCAGTATGGAAAATCGGGAAGTATTTATAGAGTGGGGAGACAGAAGCCTGGTAACGGAACAGAATATATGGATTCTAATGGGAAATGGCACCATGAAAGTACATTAAAGGAAACGCATAAAGATGGGCGGCCGAACCCTTTATTTAATGAAGAGGCTGCAAGAGATACGCATATTCAGTTAAATAGATAAGGAAGTGATAATATTGAGTGAACAAAGATTTTTTATGAATGAAAATGAAGTACTTCAAGTAATAACGCGAATCAATGAATATGCTTCTCAAGAGCTATGGATGGATTTTGATGTTGCTTTATCAAATGGATGGGATTTAACAATTATAGGTCGGTTGGATAATACCACAAAGAAGGTTAATATTGAGATTAATTTTGAGCAAGTCCACTTTGTTTCTCTGCCTTTTGGTTGGAAAACAGATACATCATATCCCGTAATTAGATTAGCTACTGAGGAAGAAATAGAGAATTTAACAGATAAATTTGAAGTGGATAAAGGTAATTATATTTTTAAGTTCATTGCTGAAGGTTTCGATAGTGAAAAATATTACTTTGTTGGAGCGAAAAAAATCTCCTGTCTATTGCTTGATAAGCAGACTAATGAGTTAAAATAACATATCAAGTTTAATCTGGAAGATTTATTGAACAATAAGAACAGGGATAGCGAGAAAAGAACGAAAATTGGGCGAGACCTTTTAAATGGAAAGGGTAGTATAAATATGGAATAACAAACAAACTAACGAGAATGACAAAGCTCGTGGTGATAAACAAGGAAATAATAGTTTTTTAATTGTATACAGTAAAAGATATCCTTGAATTTGAATTAATAACTCATGAAGGCTAGACCATCAAGGAGTGCTATTTTAACAATAAAGCAATAAGAGCGAGAATAGGCGAGATGACAATTTGTTTACAAGGACCACTGTATGGGTGGCATAAGCAACAAACATACGAGATTAAACAAGCTAAAGGGTTTAAACGTTACACTTGCCATGTGGTAAAAAAGATGTCATACTGTCAATACTAAAATAACTTATAAAACTTGCAAATATTAATAAACTTATAAAATTTATAAACTTAAAGCACTTGATTGTCTATAACAGGCGACAAGTGCTTTTTTTGCATGTTTAGTTACGTAAATTGAAAAGATTATGATTATTAATTAATGTACTAAGTGTTAAATTTTAAACAAGTACGAAAATACAAGGAGAAGAACAGGCGATGGAAATAGAGGTTTCGATAGATAAGTTTGTAATAGATTATAAGGATGTACCACATTCAGCATTTTTACGTGTTTATATGGTGGGAGTGCAGAAATATAAAGTGAAAGTGAAGATATATGGTGGAACATATAGCTATGAATTGCACATACGGAAAAGTGATAATGTATACATTCATATATATTTGCGGGCATTGCGCCTGTTTACTTTGGTTTTGGTGGGAAAGGAAGGGAACAAAAAAGCAAGCAGGGAAATCGGGCGCTACACGCTTTATTTTACAACTTAGCCGTACAGCAAGTACAAGTGGCAAAAGGAAGTAAGCTGCCAAGGAACCCAGTATTCCATGCATACTATCAACGGAAACTAAAAGAAGGTAAAACAAAGGGACAAGCATTGGTTTGTATCATGAGAACGCTTGTAAACATTATTTACGGCATGATGAAGCACAAAACAACCTATAAATTGCCGATAATAAAGGAGGAAGAAGTAGTTTAATAAGGTTTAAGATAGATTGTTTTTTTATTAGCGGATTTTAAGATTACAACATAGGGTATGGATAAAGGTGGTATACCAAAAGGTTTTGAAAAGCAAGCTAAATCAGCAAATGATATTAGTAAAAAAGCCAATGAAGGAAAAATTAAATATGCAAGTAACTATCATGGTAGACTTGGAAAAGAAAAAGAATTGGAAATATTATCGAATCCTGATTCGGTTTATGTTGCAGGTAATAATTCACAGAACCTAATTTATATGAAGGGAGGAAATGTAGTAATAGTTGAAAGCAAAGGCAGTTCAAAAGGAAATACAATTACAAGTTATGGACCTGATGGAGCAAGAGGAGAAAGTGGTGCTGCAATCTTTGGTGGTAAGCCTACAGACCCAGGAAAGCCCGTCACACATGACGCAATTGTAAATGGATCTATTCCAACTCCAAGTGGGGGGACCATGCCACCTGCTACGCAAATATTACCATGAAAACATGAAAATAAATATTAATAATAAACAAATTATAAGTAACACCGATGTAAGATGGTACTTATCGAGTCAAATTATATGGATTGGTAAAGAGAAAAATTATGACGAAATTGAAAAATTAAAAAATAAAAGTTATGGAAGTTTTGAATGGCTGTGGTCTGATTCAGATACTATATTATTTAATAAGGAAGATTTGAATTTTATAGGAGCAGTAATAAAGTTAAACGAACCAATAATAGTAAAAATGGGGAAAATGGATAAAGTCTTATTAGAAGAAAGAGAGGGGAACATCAAAATAAGTGAGGAAAGGAATTTCGAATGTAATTTATCGGATTTTACCGAGTACTATATTGAAGAGGATAATTTACTATCCTATTCTGAAAAATGGGACAGAGCAAACCTTTCCATTGAAGTAAAGATAACCTCAGACTTTTCTGTTCTTTTACAGAATAATGAGATGGTGGGAATTTTGATTTATAATGCTAGTAATCATTTAATACCAGATGTAGTTTACCAAGTTGATGCAAATGAAAATATTGATTCGAACTTATGTATAAAGCTAGGTAGATTTTTTGAATTAATTGAAAAAATCGATAACGATGATTTAACTCAACATGAAGAATTAGAATTAAAAAAAGCATTTTTAGAAATTTACGAAGAAGTATTGCCCTATAATGAACTAAGTTATGTTGCATTAAAAGACACTATAGTAAATGTAGTTGACTATTTGTAGGATTGGAAAAATTACCATTATACTCTATTGGATGGGCTATAAGTCCTTGTATTTGAATTAATAACTCATGAAGGCTAGGCCATCAAGAGGTGCTATTTTAACAATAAAGCAATAAGAGCGAGAATAGGCGAGATGACATTTTACTTACAAGGGACCACTTATGGATGTCTTAGGGACGAAACACACGAGATTAAACAAATTATAGGGTTTAAACGTTATACTTGCCATGTGATAAAAAAGATGTCATACTGTCAATACTAAAATAACTTATAAAACTTGTAAATATTAATAAACTTAGAAAATATATAAACTTAAAGCACTTGATTGTCTATAACAGGCGACAAGTGCTTTTTGCATGTTTAAATCCGTAAATTGAAAAGATTACGATTATTTAATTAGTGTACTAAGTGTTAAATTTTATACAAGTACTAGCATACAAGGGGAAGAACAGGCGATGGAAATAGAGGTTTCGATAGATAAGTTTGTAATAGATTATAAGGATGTACCACATTCGACATTTTTACGTGTTTATATGGTGGGAATGCAGAAATATAAAGTGAAAATGAAGATATATAGTGGAACATATAGCTATGAATTGCACATATGGAAAAGTGACGATGTATACATTCATATATATTTTAAAAACTTTAGAGAAACAGAAGGACACTTACATACCCTAAGGATTGAAACAAGGCCAGAGCATTACTCACATTTCAGAGAAATACTAGAGATGATAGGGAAGCGGGCAAGCCGAGTAGAATTCGTGAGCTGTGATGTAGCGTATGATATACAAACGGGGTTAGAAAATATATTTGATAGAAAACTAGATAAATTAACTATTGGAAACGTTGCTGTAGCTTTAAAAAGGCTTTTCAAGCGCATAGTCAAATCCATTCCTCTGATAGCTTGGGTAGTAACTTAGGAGATTTTACTTATTCAAAAGAATCAAAGTCGTTTGAAACCTATGTTGAAGATAGATTTCCTCGTCTTAATGATACTGAGCAAGATACTTGAAGATATTTCTGCTCAGATAAAAGATCCTAATGTTTCTGGTAAAATAGATTTATTTACAGAACTGGATGCCTGTCAAAGTTGTACGAATTTAATTATGGAATTTAGACGTAAGTTTCCCAATATTGAGCTTAATGTTTATCCCGAAAATATGAGATAAGGACTGATAATATGAACATGACAAGCTATGAAAGAATAACAAATTCTATAATGTTGGACTTTGAGGAATATATTGAAGAAGAGGGATTAAATGTTGCGCAGGTTTCAGCGAAAATTTTAGAAGAAGATTGGAGAAGAGTAAATGTTAGTTTGTTTACTAAAACATTATATTTTGTTTCTATTGCAATAGAGAGTTTGAAATATAAAGAAATTGCTGATTTTATATATTCTAAACTGGATAGTTATCTTGAAAACATTAAATTTGAAGAACATATAGATAAAAATGACATCGAAAAGCTGTACACTCAAATTTGTAAAAAGTTAATTGATAATAAAGATGAATATAAAATCAGGAACACAAGCGATTCTACTAAAGCAGGAGTAGATTACATCTTAAGATTGAAAGTTGATTAATTTTAGTGCTGAATAGGTGGTTGCTACGATTAAATTTTGTAGGGGTTACCCAGTGCCGTATGAATTCATCATTCAATCAATAACACATAACCATGTAATACCCGTATAAAGAATTCATTATTGTACATCAGTGCTTTAATCTTATAATCTATATAAAGCTATTCCATTATATTAAATAAGTGATTATAGTCAGAACTATGATTGACCTGTTTTTTATCCTCGTTTTCTCGCAATTTTAGAAATCGATCGCAACTTTCTGATAGACTAAAGCAACTCATATAGAATTAGAATGAGGTGTAAAAATGGAATTTGGAGAAGTAAAACAAGTTGTTCAAGAAATTAATGATTTTATTAAAAATAGTATGTGGTTTGATTTTGAAATAAAACAATATATTGATGATGAACTGTGTATATA
>NZ_JAQZSD010000042.1:0-60809 GCF_028674935.1 Lysinibacillus sp. CNPSo 3705
CTATTAGAACTATTATACTGCTTAAAAGGTGATAGTAAAAAAATACAGTCATTTCTTTTGTATTTTCTATAAAGAAATGGTGGCAGATTCTTGACCTAGTTTGTCTTAAAGAGGGGTAGTAAGGGGCGAGAAAAATGATTTACGAAAAAAAAAGACTTTCAAATAATTATTTTCTAATATTTATTTTAGTATTCAGTGTTTTTTTAGGTAACCTGAATGTAAACTTTGGTTTTGCGTTAAAACCACATATGGTGTTAATGGTAGTAATTTTTATGCTTACCCTTAGTAAATTTGTTTTTCATAAGCCTCAAAGTCATGAAACTTTTATGATTTTCTTCTATGTTTTCTACTGCCTTACTGGTGTCTTTTCTACATATCCGATGGCAAGCATTCGTTTGACTATTGCTATTTTAATCGGCCTTTTTTCTTACTTTATATATAAATTTCTATTTTCTAATATTACATTAAAAGAATTTGAGCGAATAATTGGGACAGTAGGGATATTATATAACGGAATTTCATTATTGTTTTATCTATTTGGTTTAATTTCTAATCAATTTAATTTTTATGGGAACGGCATTAGATTTTATGGCTTAATGCTAGATAGAAATATGCCTCGGTTAATCGGAATATTATCAGACCCTAATATATTTGTCGTTTCCAACACGATCTTCTTGTTCTTTTTCCTAGCAAATATGAAAGACAAAAAAGGCAAGATTGGATTTGTTTTAGCTTTAATAACAACGATACTAACTTTTTCAAGGGGGGGCCTATTAGCAACTTTAGTAGGGATTGTTATAACTATTGCTTTTTTTAGTGTAAAAACAACAGTAAAAATTTTTTTTGCCGTACCTATAATTACATGGATAAGTTACTTTACCGTATTAAAAGTTATGCAAATCGATATTTATCAGATTTTCATAAAAAGAATGGAATCTGTTGGTAAGGATGGTGGTAGTGGCAGAATTGAAATATGGAATAATGGTCTGTCGCTCTTTTTAAACAATCCTATACAAGGAATAGGTTTATATAATTTTAGGGATTATAGTGCAGATTTTTTTGGTGAGGGAATTTATATGCACAATACTTTTTTAGAAATATTAGTCGAGTCGGGTGTAATTGGATCGGTATTATTCTTTATATTTTGGGCATTGTTATTTTTAAAAATAATGTCAATTGTATCGAAGGATAAATCAAAGGCTTTTCTCCTGGGGACTTATGTTTCAATATCAATTTCTTTAATGTTCCTTTCACTAATTGCGAGTGAATATTTATTTTTATTTCTAGCACTTATTTGGCGATACAGTATGACAGAAAAAGAATATCTGTACCGTGAACGGATGAGGTTAGAATGAAAATAACATAATAAATGAAAATTGGGGGAAACTATGAAGTTAGTTAGTGTCATTATTCCAATTTTTAATGTAGAACAATACTTACAAAAATGTGTACAATCAGTTCAAAATCAAACGTATACAAATCTAGAAATATTTTTAGTCAATGATGGTTCTACAGATAAGTGTGGAAAGATGGTGGATGAATTAGCTGTCCAAGATTCACGGATTAAAGTAATTCATAAGCCGAACAGGGGGTTGTCTTCTGCTAGAAATGCTGCATTAGATAAGGCCAGTGGAGCATACATACTATTCGTGGATGCCGATGATTGGATAGAGTTGGATATGATTAAATCTATGGTACATGAAATGGAACAGCACGAAGCGGAATTAGTAGTATGTGATTATACGAAAGTGTACGAAGATAAAATAGAGAAGAATTTTTTAAAAATGAAGCAAGAGCAGATCGATATTGGGAAATTAGGATTAAAAGGATACTTATATGAATATTTTTTTAACTACAAACATGGGGATGAAGTTTGTAATAAATTGTATAAAAATGTGATTATTAAAAAATATCATATACGATTTGAGCCTAATAGTGAAGTATTCTCAGAAGATAAGCTATTTAATCTATATTACTTAGTGCATATAAAGACAATAATAAGTACCAATTCATCTTTTTATTATTATTTACAACGAAATGGATCGCTCATGCGGCAACCTAAACCTGAAATTATCGAGCAGTACCTAAATTTGGCAGAAAAGTACATTGATTATTTGAAAAGGAATAATTCGAATATGACAAGTATATATTCTATTTTAGTATTTCATTTGTTTAATAGTTCACTAAAAAACTACGTCAAATCGGGTGCAAGCATTTCGCAAATAACAGCGGCTATTGATAAAACGCAGAATAGGGATATCATGCAAATCATGACTAATTTGAAGACCGATAAAGAAGTAATAGCATACTGTCAGAGTAATCGAACAAAATTATTAACACCTTTATTTGTCAAAATATATGCAGTTTGTTATACATTAAAATTTAATTTGATACTCGCCTATACCTTTAAAAATATGATGAAATAGGATGGTGTATTGCATAAAAATAACTTTCTAGTATCAATTATTATGCCTGTTTACAATGCGGAAAAGTATGTTGGCCAATCTATTGAATCTGTTCTAAATCAAACGTACAAAAATTGGGAATTGATAATTATAAATGACAGGTCTACAGATAATAGTCATCAAATACTACTAGGATATAAGGATAGTCGAATAAAGATTATTAATTTGACACAAAACGGTGGTGTTGCGAATGCTAGAAATGCTGGAATTGAAAAAGCAAAAGGACAATTTTTAGCTTTTCTTGATAGTGATGATTTGTGGCATCCTGAAAAATTAACCAAACAACTCGACTTCATGCTAGAACATGATGTCGCATTTTCCTATACACAATATCAAGAAATAACAGAAAGTAATAAAAGAACACGGAAAATCGTTAAGATATGCAAAGAACCAGTGGATTATAAAAAATTATTGCGTGCTAATTACATTGGATGTTTAACAGTTGTATTAGATACACGTAAAATTGCTAAACCACTCTTTAAGAAGACTAAGCATGAAGATTATGCCCTTTGGCTAGATATATTAAAAAATAATGAGATCAAGGCTTACGGAATGAATGAAGTACTAGCCTATTATCGAATTACACCAGGTTCCTTAAGTAGAAATAAAGTCAAAGGTTTAACGTGGAACTGGAAAATTTATAAAAATCACCTTGGTATGACAACGGTTCAATCTGTCTACCGGATGTGTATTTTCTTGCTTAATATTTCGATAAAATACGTTTCAACTAGATTGACAGGTTAAGCATAGTGAAGACATAGAAAAACACCTTTCGTTGTAGTGTACTTTATCAAATCAACGTGGAGGCGTTTTTTCTATGGGGACAATTATCCAGTAGAATGAAAGCAATTGAAATAGATGGAGTTAAAGATTCTCAAATAAAAATATAGATGAAATGGCGAATGGCAACGTCTTGAACGGCCTGTAGGAATGAGAACGAAAAAATCTTCTATAATATCTACTGCAAAAGGTAGCATTCTTATAATTACTAACTATCCTATTGGAAAAAATGACAATTTTGAATAAAAAGCAATCGTTATTAATATATTGAAAAGTAAAATAAACCCGCTAATTAATAAATAAACACACATGCCGTAGAAGAGGACAGCCTTACATGAGGGGAGATTGCATGAAACAAATACGTAAAGCTATTATACCTGCTGCAGGATTGGGCACGCGTTTTTTGCCAGCTACTAAGGCAATGCCGAAGGAAATGTTACCGATTGTCGATAAACCGACTATTCAATATATCGTTGAAGAGGCAGTTGCTTCAGGTATTGAGGATATCATTATTGTTACAGGTAAAAATAAAAGAGCAATTGAGGATCATTTTGATAATGCGTTTGAGCTCGAGGCAAATTTACTAGAAAAAGAGAAGTTCGATATGCTTGAGAAAGTAAAGGCCCCTTCTAAAGTAGATATACACTATATTCGTCAGAAGGAACCTCTTGGCCTTGGTCATGCGATATGGTGTGCACGTAAGTTTATTGGGAATGAGCCTTTTGCGGTCCTTTTAGGTGATGATATTGTGAAAAATGACATTCCATGTCTGAAACAATTAATCGAGCAATATGATCAAACGTATTCGAGTGTTATAGGAGTGCAAAAGGTTCCAGATGTTGATGTTCATCGTTATGGAATCATTGACCCGATTTCAATGGAAAACCGTTTAATGGAAGTAAGGGAATTTATCGAGAAGCCTGCTTTTAGAGATGCCCCCTCAAATTTTGCAATCATAGGAAGGTATATTTTAACTCCTGAAATTTTCACCTTTTTAGATGAACAAAAAAAAGGTAAGGGCGGTGAAATTCAATTAACAGATGCGATTGAAGCGTTAAATTGTTGTCAGCGAGTATTTGCATTTGAAATAGAAGGAAACCGCTATGATGTTGGAGAGCATATTGGCTTTATTAATACCATTATTGATTTTGCGTTGGATCGTGATGAGTTACATGAAGCGGTTACTAATTTACTGTTAAATAAAGTAAAGCAACTTAGGGAGTGTCACCAGTAGGAATTCCAAATTATAGGATTGGAAGAGATGATTTGACGATTCGTACTATTCAAATGAGCATTTTCAATTTTGAAATCACTAAGCAAGATTGGTCAATATATGAGGCGGAGGTAGAGTGGATTCACCGTCATTTAGCAGAGAGTAGCGAGCTGTTAACGGGTTGGTTACAAGTGCCTCTTGAAAATCAGCGCGCTTTATTGCGGCGTATTGAAGATACTAAGCGAGAAATTCATGCGTATGCAGATGTACTTGTTGTTATTGGTGTGGGGGGATCATTTTTAGGGGCACGTGCCATCCAAGATGCGTTGTCACCTTATTTTACTCGTTCTACTGAAGGGATTGAAGTGTTGTATGTTGGACAAAATATGAGTGGTTCCTATATTAATAGTTTGCTTCAATTTTTAGCGAATAAAAGTGTGTATGTGAACGTCATTTCGAAGTCTGGGGAAACGATGGAACCAGCACTCGCCTTTCGTGTGTTGCGACAGTTTATGGAAAAACGTTACGGGGAAGAGGCTGTTGACAGAATTATTGTGACGACAGATGCGGAAAACGGCCGTTTGAAGCAGATAGCAGATCGTGCTGGTTATAGACAATTTACCATTCCATCCGATATTGGTGGTCGCTATTCGGTGTTAACTTCTGTAGGGCTGTTACCAGCAGCGGTTGCAGGTGTTGATATTCGGATGCTTATGGCAGGTGCTAGGGATGCTGCGTTAACATTGCAAGATACAGCACTAGAGCGTAATGAAGCCTATCAATATGCGGTGTTGCGGCATTTGATGTTTGAACGAGGGTATAAAGTGGAGTTGCTCGCTTCATTTGAACCTGCATTATGTAAGTTCCATGAATGGTGGATGCAGTTGTTTGGTGAAAGTGAAGGGAAACAGCGAAAAGGTCTATTTCCTGCGACAGTTAATTATTCGACTGATTTACATGCTATAGGTCAGTTTATTCAAGAAGGAAGTCCGATTTTATTTGAAACATTACTGCATTTTAAGGAAATAGATAATGATTTTAAAGTGCCATATGATGTGCGCGATGAGGATGGTTTGAATTATTTATCGAAACGAACATTCAATGAAATTAATGGGCATTCCATGAATGGAACAGCACTTGCTCATGCAGAGGGTGGTGTACCTGTCATTCAATTGATGCTCCCAAAACTGGATGCCTATCACATAGGTTATTTAATCTATTTCTTTATGAAGGCATGTGCAATGAGTGCAAGTTTACTAGGAGTAAATCCGTTTGATCAGCCAGGTGTAGAAACGTATAAACAAAAGACGTTAGAACTATTACAAACGTTTAATAGTTCCATCAACAATGAATAAGCTATTGAAATTATAATTGAATATGCTTTAATGGGAATTTTTGAAATTAATAACATAGAAACAGTACACTTGGAGCGAAGAATCGCGAGTGTAGCTACTTCTTTTGTACAGAGCAAAACTTCCAGCGGGAAAGTAGTCATGTTTTTCTATGACTATGTGTAACGTCAGTCATACAAGCTGAAAGCCCTGAAGAGAAGCTTCTGGATAAACGATCCAATAGATGTTTGGTGAAGAATCGAAGGAAATCCAACTATTAAAGTGCCGAACAATAAGAAAGTTAAACATAATCGTTTAGTTGATTGATCGACAATGGTTTGACGAGGGAGGGAAATTAGGTGGAAGAAGTAATGGACTTAAAAAAAATATTTAAAATACTGCGTAAACGTATATACCTTATTCTAAGTCTTACTATTGTTGCGATTGGCATTACGGCGGCTCTAAGTTACTTTGTAATTACGCCTATCTATCAAGCACAAACGCAATTTTTAGTGAATCAAAAAGTAAATGATCAAGAAGCGTATGCAAGGGCACAACAGCTAGAAACGGATTTACAATTAATCAATACGTATAATGTCATCATTAAGAGTCCGGCTATTTTAAACAAAGTTATTGATAAGCTTGATCTAAACATTACAACGGAAAAGTTGGCAGAGCAAATAATCGTTTCTAGTGAAAGTAACTCCAAAGTGGTTACTATTAAAGTTTTAGATACAGATTCAGAAAAAGCAGTTACCATCTCAAATACAGTTGCGACAGTATTTAAAGAAGAAATACCGAAACTAATGAGTGTTGATAATATAAATATTTTATCAGAGGCAAAAATAAGTAAAGATTCAAGTCCTGTGAAACCAAATAAATTACTTAATATTGTTATGGGCGCCGTCATTGGATTTGTAATTAGTGTAGGGTTCGCTCTATTGTTGGAGTTTTTAGATACAACAATAAAGACGGAGTCGGATATTGAAGAATTAGCATTGCCTGTTATCGGGTTGGTTGGTGTTTTTCCTACCGAAAAAAATTATAAATCCCGTAAAGCTAGGAGGGCATAGAAATGTTTCATTCTAAAAAGAAAAAGAACCAGAAGCTGTTAACAAAACCACGACAACTTCTTACAGCTTTGGATGCAAAATCAATGATTTCTGAGCAATTTAAGACAATTCGTACGAATATTAAGTTTGCTATGCCAACGCAAGGTCTTAAAACAATATTAGTTACGTCTACTATACCAGGTGAAGGAAAATCAACAAATGCTGCCAATCTTGGTGTTGTTTTTGCACAAGAAGGAAAACGGGTATTGCTCGTAGATGCTGATATGCGTAAACCAACGTTGCATAATATATTTAATATTATCAATTTATTTGGGTTATCATCAATATTAGAAAGAAAATGTCAGTATGATGAAGTATTACAGGACACATCTGTGGAAGGGTTGTTTATTATTACAAGTGGACCAATTCCAACGAATCCAGCGGAATTACTGTTATCCCCTACTATGGATAGATTTTTAGAAGAGGTAAGTCATAAATTTGATCTTATCATTTTCGATACCCCCCCGCTATTACCTGTAGCTGATGCTCAAATTGTATCGAATAAATGTGATGGTTCGATGTTAATTGTCGGTGCGGGTAATGTAGAAAAAGAGGATGTAAGAAAAGCGAAAACACTCTTAGCTGCTTCGAAAGCCAACATTATTGGTGTTGTATTAAATAAATATAGCATGCCGAAAAGCCAATATTATTATCAATATACAGATAATTGAAATTAAATAAACTTTCTTAGTCGCAAATCTAGGATGGGTTTGCGTTTTATTTTGCGATTTACTAGGAGTAGATGGTAAACTAAAAGGTGCTAATTAAAGAAAGAGTGGTCTTGTCAAATGAAAGTACTATTTATTGGAGATATCGTCGGTTCGATTGGCCGCGATGCAGTGGAAAAATATTTACCACGCTTAAAGAGAAAATATAACACAGACGTTGTTATTGCCAATGGTGAAAATGCAGCAGCAGGACGTGGTATAACACGAAATATTTATAATGATTTACTACAAATGGGTGTGGATGTTATTACGATGGGTAATCACACTTGGGATAATAAAGATATTTTTGATTTTATTGACGATGCGGATTATTTAATCCGTCCAGCGAACTTTTCGAGTGAGGCGCCAGGTAAGGGAATGGTGCAAATTTCGAAAAATGGTGTCACATTATCGGTCATTAATTTACATGGTCGTGTCTTTTTACCTCCCCATGAGGATCCTTTTGCGATGGCAGATGAATTAGTCGAAGAAGCTCGTAAAACGTCACCGCTTGTGTTCGTTGATTTCCACGCGGAAGCAACAAGCGAGAAAATTGCACTTGGCTGGCATTTAGATGGGAAGGCATCAGCAGTCGTTGGTACACATACACATGTGCAAACAGCGGATGCACGTATTTATCCAAATGGGACAGCCTATATTACGGACGTTGGTATGACAGGTCCATACGATGAAATTTTAGGGATGACGAAGGAAAGTGTCATTTATAGATTCCAAACAAATATGCCATCTCGTTTCGAAGTGCCTAAAAAAGGACGCGATGTGTTAAGTGGTTTCTTTGTTGAAATTGATGACAAGACAGGAAAAGCTCTACATTGTGAGCGAATTTATATAAACGAAGATTATCCGTTTCAAGCATAAGAATAGAAACTATTGTGTATTAAAAATGCACAATAGTTTTTTGTTTTGAAAATTTGTTATTCAATTAAAGTGTCATAATAAAAAATGACACTTCAGCAAAACGAGGGTTTGATTTCCACTCCGACTGGGCGCTTTGTTGCTGACGCTTCGCTTTCGCACAGAGCAAAGCTTCCTTGGGGCGTCCGATGAGCCGCTTCACTAGCGTTCCTCTATCGCTATCCCCAAGGAGTCGCCCAGCCTCCTCTCCAATCAACCATTTCACAAGTTTGTACCTCTGGCATGTCACTCAAAATTTATAGTGATAAAACGAAACTTCAACAAAGGGGTTTGTCTGTGCAAAAGTTCAGAAATAACAGGTGTACAATTGTGTCACTATTATAAGTCTTTTCTTTTCGATTATAATAAGTAGCAATAGTGTTCACTTTTGAAATGATGAAAACTTATAAAAGCTCTACACTATCGCTGATTGGAGTGGAAGGCTACTCGACTCCCGTGGGAAAGCGAGACAGGCGAGACCCTGAGGCCAACACGATGTTGGTCACGAAGGCATTGTCACAGGATGTGACGCACTTAGCCTTCGTTCCTTTAGCGAAGGAAGCGACTCGGCGCTCGCCCACAGGAAAGCGAGTAGCCTGGAACGGAAATCATCCCACGTTTTGCAAAGGAGCCCTAAGTTATTTATAATGGCGTATTTATTTCAATGACAAAGTAATCTTCTAACTTTAAATATCAGTCTTTTTAGATTGTTTTGATATATAAGGAATGAAAATAGTCTATTTTCTTCTTACCGAGCATAAAATGACCTATCGACAATAACTTAAGGTCCAAAAAAAAGGGGGACATGAGTTGTTGAGCGTAAACACTATTCGCGAAACGGGGAGGAATAATTGTGGATTCATTAAAAGTATCATCACGCTCTAATCCAAATTCAGTTGCAGGTGCATTAGTCGCGGTAATCAGAGAAAAAGGGCAAGCAGAAATGCAGGCAGTTGGGGCAGGTGCACTTAACCAAGCCGTGAAAGCAGTGGCCATTGCACGCGGATTTGTAGCGCCAAGTGGCACAGATTTAATTTGCGCACCGGCGTTTGCCGATATTTTAATTGCTGGTGAGGAACGTACAGCTTTAAAGCTTCTTGTGGAAAAACGTATTCGATAAAAAAGTAATGAAGTAAAATGTCTTGCACATAATAAGCTGCAAGGCATTTTTTTCGTTTATATTGACAATCGGAATTTGAGGAAGCGAATCCTACATGCTCTACATATAAATATGTTAAATGTCACTTGAAATCGGCAAATACATTTTTTAAACTTAGTTGATTTGAAAATTACAACTTTATGAACACCATTTTCAGTCAAAGGTCTGATTTTCGTTTAAATCGAGGAATAACAATAGTGTAGACCGTTTCTTCGTGTTAAACTTATGAAGGAAAAATAATAGTATATACAATGGATCTAAGGAGTTGTTGACATGTTACATCAGCTTTCATGGAAAGTCGGTGGGCAACAGGGTGAAGGGATTGAAAGTACAGGCGAAATTTTTTCAACGGCAATGAATCGTTTAGGCTACTTCCTATACGGTTATCGTCATTTCTCTTCTCGAATTAAAGGTGGCCATACGAATAATAAAATTACAGTTCGTCCAACAGAAGTACGTTCAATTGCGGATGATTTAGATATTTTAGTAGCGTTCGACCAAGAAACAATCGACGTCAATTATAAAGAATTAACAGAAACAGGCGTTATTTTGGCGGATTCAAAATTTACTCCAGTGAAGCCAGAAGATTCAAAAGCACCATTATTTGTAGTACCTTTTACAGAGGTAGCGGCAGAGCTTGGTACTTCGTTGATGAAAAATATGGTGGCGATCGGGGCAACAGCTTCATTGCTAAACCTTGAGGACGAAGTGTTCCAAAATGTTGTAGATGATATTTTTGGTAAAAAAGGTGAAGAAGTTGTTCAGAAAAACATGGAGGCCATTGCACGTGGTCATGAATTAATGAATGAGCTGTTAGGAGAACGTGTAGGTGACTGGGCTTTAGCACCAGCAGATGGTAAACGCCGTATGTTCATGATTGGAAACGATGCAGTTGCACTTGGTGCACTTGCAGCTGGGACACGCTTTATGGCAGCCTACCCAATTACACCAGCTTCTGAGATTATGGAATATCTTATTAAAAAATTACCGAAATTCGGTGGTGCGGTTATTCAAACAGAAGACGAAATTGCTGCAGCGACAATGGCAATTGGTGCAAACTTTGGTGGTGTTCGTGCTTTTACAGCTTCTGCCGGCCCTGGTCTTTCATTAATGATGGAAGCACTTGGTCTTTCAGGTATGACAGAGCAGCCACTAGTTGTTGTTGATACACAACGTGGTGGTCCATCAACAGGATTACCAACAAAACAAGAGCAATCAGATTTAATGGCGATGTTATATGGTACGCATGGTGAAATTCCAAAAGTAGTAATTGCACCATCTACAATGGAAGAAGCATTCTTTGACACAATCCAAGCATTTAACATTGCAGAGGAATTACAATTACCAGTTATTTTAATGACAGACTTGCAATTATCTCTAGGTAAACAATCTGTAGAGCCATTCGATTACAATAAAATTGAAATTCGTCGCGGGAAAATTGTTACAGGCGACATTGAAGAAGCAGCCGATAAAGCATACTTCAAACGTTATGAAGATACAGAAGATGGTATTTCACCGCGTGTGCTACCTGGTACGATGAATGGTATTCACCATGTAACAGGGGTTGAACACGATGAAACAGGTAAACCGTCTGAAGCATCTGGTAACCGTCAAGTACAAATGGATAAACGTTTCCGAAAGCTAGCAGCATTGAAATTTGATCGTCCAGTACATTCAAATGCGCCACACGAAGAAGCTGATATTTTATTAGTAGGCTTTAACTCAACACGTGGAGCTATTGAAGAAGTACAAGAACGCTTAAATGCTCAAGGTATGAAGGTGAACCATGCACATATTCGTTTAATTCACCCATTCCCATCTGCTGAGGTGGCACCACTTGTAGCAAAAGCGAAAAAAGTAATTGTTGTAGAAAATAACTACACAGGTCAATTAGCAAATATTATGAAGATGAATGTTGGTGGTCACGATAAAATCGAGACTATTACAAAATATGATGGTACACCATTCTTGCCAGGTGAATTAGAAAATCGTGTGAAGGAGTTGACTCGCTAATGGCAACATTTAAGGATTTTCGTAATACAGTGAAACCAAACTGGTGCCCAGGCTGTGGCGACTTCTCTGTTCAGGCAGCGATTCAACGTGCCGCGGCAAACGTCGGTATTGAACCAAATGAATTAGCTGTTATCTCTGGGATTGGCTGTTCTGGTCGTATTTCAGGCTACATTAATTCATATGGCTTCCACGGTATTCATGGTCGTGCATTACCAATTGCACAAGGCTTAAAAATGGCCAACCGTGATTTAAACGTTATTGCTTCTGGTGGTGACGGAGATGGATTTGCGATTGGGATGGGTCATACCATTCATGCTATCCGTCGTAATATTGACATCACATACGTTGTGATGGATAACCAAATTTATGGTTTAACAAAGGGGCAAACATCACCACGTTCCGCTGCAGGATTTATTACAAAATCTACGCCAGGTGGTGCGATTGAGCCGTCATTAAAACCGTTAGAAGTAGCTTTAACAAGCGGAGCTACTTTTGTCGCACAAGGGTTTTCAACGGATATTAAAGAGTTAACAGCTTTAATTGAAGCGGGCATTAATCATAAAGGCTTCTCATTCATCAACGTCTTCTCACCTTGTGTTACGTATAACAAAGTGAATACGTACGATTGGTTTAAAGAAAACTTAACGAAGCTTGCTGATATTGAAGGCTATGACAATTCTGACCGTGGTATGGCAATGCGTACAGTAATGGAGCATGAAGGTTTAGTTACAGGTATTATTTATCAAGATACTGAAACAGCTTCCTATCAAGAAAAAGTACCTGGCTATTCAGAACTACCATTAACGGATATTGATATTAAAATGAGCGAAAATGATTTTAATGAATTAGTGAAAGAATTTATGTAAAAATAATAAAATCAAAGCATTTGGAATGATGACATTCCAAATGCTTTTTTTGTGTAATTCGTAGGGAACGATGTAGCAGGTATTCGCTGTTGAACCATGAGCATGGCATAGCAAGTAAGGCTGATAGTGATCATGAAAATGACTTTGTAACGATACAAAGTCATGGAATATCAAAGTAATTTACTTATTTCTATAGCTTCCTGAATTAAATGAATCCCTTCGCCAATTTTATTTTCTGGGATACTAGTTGTGTTTAGCTTAAGAAATTTATGGTTATGTTTATATCCGGCTATATAATTTTTTTTGTAATCATCTACTAAAACTTGTCGTTTGGTTAATTCTTCGTGAAGTTTATTCATATTTATTTGTTTCGGTAGCTTGATTACCGTATGCATTTGATGATTATCATTAAATTGATAATCAGAAAAGTAAGTTCTTAGTACCTCACGCAGAGTGTTTGCTTTCTGTTGATGTCTGAACACGATTTTATCCTTATGATGTGCATATAATCCACTTTCCATAAACGTCTGCATAATAACTTGACTTAATGAATTCGTATGGATATCAATAACCTCTTTAAAGCTTCGAAAGGTCTCGATCATGTCCTCGGGCAGAACAGTGATACCTAACCTCTGACCAGGAAACATTATTTTAGAAAAGCTCTTTAAATAAATTACGCACTGATTCGTATCCATTTCATAAAGTGTTTTGTAGCTATTGCTTCCCTCAAAATCACCCAAATAATCATCTTCTATTATATAAAAATGGTACTTTTTCGCATAATCTAAAAGCATACATTTTTCCTGTTCATCCATGGTTGTACCAAGTGGATTATGAAGTCGTGGCATTAAATAGACATAGTTGGGACGCTTGATTTTAATCATTTTTTCTAATTCTTTTAAATCTATCTTGTCAAAACCTCGGTAGCAGGTAATATAATCCAAATGAAGACGTTCAATCAGATTTATGATCTGATGATAGGTTGGCTGCTCTATCAGAATGGATTCTTTCTTAGTCATCATCATTAAAGCCAGAATATGCAAAGCTTGCTGTATACCGCTTGTTATAATAATTTGTTCTTTTTTAGAGAAAATCTGATCTTCTGCTAATAATTTTTGAAATAAGCTTTTCAGTTCCTTATTACCGGTTGTTGCTCCATAGGTGAATAATTCTGATTTTCCATTTTGAATAGCTGTTTCCAAACATTGCGAATAACTGTCCAATGGAAAGTCCGTCCAGGAAGTAGAGGCAGTGGAAAAGTCGTATATTCCATTAAAAGAAGCAGCTTTTCCTTTTTTTGAAATAATAAAATAGCCTACATTTGGCTTAGCGTATATTCTATTCATTCCAACCAAATGTTGCAGTGCCTGTGTTATCGTGGCTTGACTCACTCCAAAAGTATCCATCATTTTCCTTACAGATGGGAGACGCTCATTATATTTTCCCTGCTCAATATCTTGCAGTATGCTATTTGCAATCAGTTGATGTTTCCGCATGCTATCCCTCCCATAACAATAGATTACCATGAATTTATTCTAGCTATGCTTCATTATGCCTTGTCTGTATCGATACAGAGATAAAAAGAAATTCAATGTATACAACATTCTTCCTTTATTCTAAAAAAGAAGGAGGGAGGAAATCATCGTGAGAAAAAATAGTGCATTAGTGGCAGCCGTTGTTTTTTCCATTATTATTGGATTTTCCTTTATGTTTATCAAAATTGCCTTAACGTATGAAGGACAATTACTAATATTAGCCCAACGATTTACATTTGCCTTTTTAGGATTGCTTCTATTACTAGCCATAAGACCGATTAACTTAAGGTTAAATCGGAAGGAAGTTATGTTGGTGTTGGTTATTTCGCTGATTTATCCGATTCTGTTTTTTAGCAGCCAGATACTTGGACTTGATCAGACAACTGTAACAGAAGCAGGGATCATCCAAGCTATTGCTCCTGCCATAACGGTTCTATTGGCACGATTATTTTTGAAAGAACAGATTCAAAGAATACAAGGAATAGGAATATCTTTGAGCATTGCAGGAGTCGTTTTTTTACAGCTGATGAATAACTCGGGAGGATATGAATTTCATCTAATCGGTAACCTGTTGATTATATTATCTATTTTGGCAATGGCCATTTGGCAAGTGATGTCTAGAAGCGCAACAAAAACAGTGGCTCCAATCCAAATTACGATATATATCATGTTCAGTGGCTTTTTATTCTTTAATGCTATGTACTTTATAAACGGTGGATCTGTTAATGAATATGTGGATTCCATAAAAGAGATGCCTTATTTATTATCGATTTTATTTTTAGGAGTTCTATCTACACTTGGTACGTCATTATTGTCTATTTACGCCGTATCCAAATTACCGGTTATTCAAGTGAGCGTGTTTAACAATGTTACTACTTTGATTACAATTCTTTCTGGCGTATTGTTTTTAAGAGAGTCGTTCCATTATTACCATATTATCGGTGCGGTGGTAATTATTTTAGGAGTTATTTTGGTGAACGCTAAGAAGAAACCGGACTGCTCTAATGCAACATAAAAATGCCATTCAAGAATTTGATGAAAATAAGAAAAAACTCAATGTTTTGGAAAGAAGTATTTAAGAGGATATTTAGCGCGGTGTACCATCGTATGGTTTTGCAAAATCTATTATGCGACTACGAGAATCACGGTAACTGTTATGCAAAAAAGTGGAGGGAAGTAGCTCAATCCCGCCTACGGAAAGCATTTGTCCATAGTGGAAATTAACAGCTTTACTTCATACAAAGACTATAGGCAAACTTTCAAATTTTCTCGAGTTTATCTACAGTCTGATACATTCGTATCGATACAAATGCATTAATTTTTAGAACACAAAGTCAAAACTTCTATGAAAAGGGCTGAAGCAGTACCGAGGATTGTGTTTTGTTAATAGTTTATTTACGGGAGGTATATAAATGGCTCATATTAATGGTATAAAATCAGAAGAAAAAACAATTACTGTACTTGGTACAGGAATTATAGGTGCTCCTGTGGCTGCAAATTTACAAAAACAAAAGTTTAAAGTGCGTGGTTGGAATCGGGCAAGTTCGAAAGAAGAAAAGCTTCAATCTGTTGGAGTTACTGTATTTGATACACCACTAGAAGAAGTACAGGGCACAAACATCATTATAAGTCTTTTGAAAGATGGTCCCTTGGTATTAGAAGTAATGCAATCTGTAAAGGAAAGTTTATCAAAAGGGACAGTCTGGATTCAGATGAGTACGGTTGGAAAGAACATTGATGAATTAGCGTCCTTTTCCAACTTGCCAACGTTAGCAGGGAAAAAAAGATGAATAAATCGATTAGACTAGACAATCAAGAAGCATTACACACCGAAAAACTCCCAATATGGAATCTCATTGCACTATCAGTTGCCAGTTTTCTTGCTATTATGACAGAAACGATACCTGCTGGCTTACTTCCGCAAATCAGTCAAGGCCTTGATATTTCAGAGGCATTGGCAGGTCAGTTTATCACACTTTTTGCAATTGGATCGGTTGTAGCAGCTATTCCTCTTGTTGCATTAACACAAAGATGGTACCGGAAAAAGGTGTTGTTAATGGCACTATGTATTTTGTTTTTTGCGAATACATTAACAGCACTTTCACCGTATTATGTGCTTACCTTGGTATTACGTTTTATTGCAGGAATGGCTACTGGACTGCTCTGGGGACTGGTAGCAGGATATGCTCGTCGTATGGTAGCACCGCCTTTACAAGGTCGTGCATTAGCCATCGCAGGAACAGGGCAGCCGCTTGCATTGTCACTGGGTGTACCAACTGGAACTTGGTTAGGGATTTATCTGGAATGGCAAGCCATCTTTTTAATTATCAGCGGGGGGACACTTTTGTTAATGATATGGATATATACGAAAGTACCAGATTATCCTGGACAAACTACCGGACAGCGTCAATCTATTTATGAGATTCTCAGATTGCCTGGTGTACGTCCAATACTGTGTGTTTTATTGGTATGGATCTTGGGTCATAATATTCTCTACACCTATATTGCTCCATACATGACTCATGTCGGACTTGCCAATCATGTAGGTTTTGCTTTATTTACTTTTGGTATTACGTCGATAGTAGGCATTTGGATCATTGGTATATATATTGACCATCATTTACGCTTGATGACAATAAGTAGTCTGGGAGCTTTTGCAATTAGTTCTTTGGTGTTAGGAATCGCAAATGGGACGACACTGTTCATTTTTCTTTCCATAGCTGCTTGGGGACTAACTTTTGGCGGAGCACCAACGTTATTGCAAACAGCCATGGCAGATGCTACCGGAGAAGGTGCAGATGTTGCACAATCTATTTTTGTAACGATTTTCAACCTTTCCGTAGCTGGTGGTGGATTTGTAGGTGGATTAATGTTAAATCAAATGGGAGCAGGTTCTTTTCCTTGGATACTTTTATTATTAAGTTTAATTGGTTTATTGATAGTATACAGAAAAAAAGAACAAGCATTTAAACCTCATCGATAGTAAATAGTGGTATATTGAAATTTTATCATTAAATGTTTATCTCAGTGAATTTGTCGAAACTTTGTTAAAAGAAACACCATTAACATTCCCGCTTGTCCAATGCTAAAACAAGCAGGAATGTTTTTTTTTGTGAAATCTCACATAATCCAAATATCATTCAGCTTCATATTGATAAATGCTAATCGTACTTCACTAAAATTTAAAAATTAAAATAGACTGCATTAGTAAACAATCATGCATATCTTCATCCATGCCTCAATAAGGAATTTTTTTGTTCATCCTAAGTTTTCGTATGGAAATCCCCCCTCGCTTTGCCGAGGCTCTATCATTGATGTTCTACAAAAATTTTCGCTATCCTTATAAATTCCTTATAATCATTTTCTACACTATAATCATCGAAAGGAAGATGATTATCAGATGGAAGATATTATTTTACAAACAGAAAATCTTAGTAAAAGCTTTAAGGGACAAAAAATTGTGGAGGACTTGTCGTTAACGATACCTCGCAATACTGTTTACGGTTTACTCGGTCCTAATGGTGCAGGGAAATCGACAACGTTAAAAATGATTACGGGTATGCTGCGTCCGAATGCTGGAAAGATACTTTTTAATGGACGTGAATGGAATCGCAATGATTTAAAAGACATTGGTGTATTAATTGAAACACCATCACTTTATGGAAATTTAACGGCAAGAGAAAATCTAAAGGTTCGAACGATTGCTCTCGGGTTGCCCCAGTCACGTATTGACGAAGTATTAAGAATCGTAGACTTGACTAACACAGGAAAAAAACGTGCAGGACAGTTTTCGTTAGGGATGAAACAGCGTCTTGGAATAGCTATTGCGCTATTAAACTATCCAAAGCTTTTAATTCTGGATGAGCCGACAAATGGTCTCGATCCAATCGGTATTCAAGAGCTTCGAAAGCTAATCCGATCTTTTCCAGAGCAAGGGATTACAGTCATTTTATCTAGCCACATCCTGTCAGAGGTAGAGCAGGTTGTTGATGAAATTGGTATCATTGCAGGAGGGAAATTAGGCTATCAGGGAGTTGCTCCACAAGGTCAGGAATTAGAATCATTATTTATGCAAGTAGTGTCTGCTAATGGAAAGGTAGGCATGTAACATGATTTCAATTATGAAGGCTGAAAGATTAAAATGGAAAAAGACTTATATCCCTAAATTAGTGTGGCTGGCACCCATTGTGGCGTTATTACTAACTGCATTATTAATGGGAGGGGCATTTTTTCAAAAGGGTGCTTATAATTGGTGGTATACAATGCTCTTACCAGGAGCACTGACGGTATGTTGTGCATTAGTGGTGGAAAAAGATGCCAAATTGAAATACCATTGTATTCTCGCAATGCCGATTGACTTAAAGAAGATTTGGTTTGGTAAAATACTTGCATGTAGTGGATGGTTGTTATTAACTACACTTATTTTCTTTGTTGGTATTACTGCTGGTGGAATATTATTTGGTAATAGTTATTCTTTCATTAATAGTCTTACAGGTAGTTTATTAATTTTCGTAACGTTTTTATGGCAAATTCCACTTTGTTTATTCCTTGCGGCAAAATTAGGAACTTATATTGCTATTTTAATAAATATAGTTGGTAATTTTGCTGGTATGATTGCATTTGCGAATGGGGATTTTTGGTATAGTGTTCCTTACGCCATTACAGCAAGATTAATTTGTCCAACACTAGAGATTTTACCAAATGGTCTGCCAGTGCCTGAGGGAAGTCCATTGTTAAACACGTGGGTTATAGCTCCAGGTATATTAATTGCCTTAGTGTGGTTTGCTTTAATAAGCTTCCTTACTGCAAGATGGTTCCAAAAAAGGGAGGCGAAATAGCGTATGGGAATGTTAAGATTACTTAGAGCAGAGTTTCTTAAAACAAAAAGAACGCCTTTTTTACTCACACATTTAATTGTACCTATCATTATTTCAGGGATATTTTTAGCATACTATACTTATTCACCATGGGGTTTCAATGATAGGGTAACGGCTTATCTCCAAGGAGTAGCATGCGGGTTTCCAATTATTATTGGGTTAGTTTGTGCGATGGCAGCGGAGCAAGAAGCAACTGCAGGACATTTTCAGGGGATGCTAACAACTACTAAAACAAAAATAGTAGCCTATTTAAGCAAGTTGCTACTGTTATTATTATTTAGTTTTGGAGCCATATTACTGTCTTTCGGTATTTTTAGTGTTGGTTTTATTGAGCTTTTGCATGAAGATACTTTTGGTTATCGATTTTATTTTATAGCTGGATGTATTCTATTTGTAAGCTTTGCATTTTTATATATTTTGCATTTTTTTGTTAGTCTTTATTTTGGTAAAGGTGCTTCAATCGGATTAGGGATTGTGGGATCACTACTAGTAGCCTTATTACTAACTGGATTAGGTGATGGCGTTTGGTCATTTATACCGTATGGTTGGGGTGGTCACTTTGTTTCATTATGGACAATAAAAGCGTCAGGAGTTGACTTATCGACAGTGGAAATAGGGTTACAGGAAGGTATTATTGCTTCCGTATGCGGAACATTGTTCGCATTAGTCCTTTCTTGCTTATGGTTCTGGAGATGGGAAGGAAGAAAATCAGAAAGTTAGGGTATGAAGAAATGATGAGGGTAGAAATATGGCGAAAATATTAGCGGTAGATGATGAAAAAGGTATTTTAGTATTGATAAAAAATGCATTACTAAAAGATGAACATTTAGTAACGGTGGTCACTGATGCAACAGAAGTAAGTAAAATGAATCTTGGTGCCTTCGATTTAATTTTACTGGATGTGATGATGCCCGAAATTGATGGATTTACTTTATGTGGTCAAATACGTCATGCGGTAGATTGTCCTATCCTTTTTTTAACGGCTAAATCGTTGGAGGAGGATCTAATGTATGGTCTAGGTCTTGGCGCAGATGATTATATTATTAAGCCGTTTGGCATTGGAGAGCTACGTGCAAGAGTGAATGCGCATTTGAGACGCGAAAAAAGAGAACGACGTAGTATTCTTTTTGTAGATAATGTTCACTTCAATCTTTCAGGTAAAGAGCTGTTTGTAAATGAAGAGAAGGTAATGCTGACAAAAAGCGAATACGAAATATGCGAGTATCTAGCTCGAAATCGAGGACAGGTGTTTTCTAAAGAAAAGATTTATGAAACTATTTTTGGCTTTGATGGGAAGAGTGACAGTACTGCTATTACTGAGCATATAAAAAATATTCGTTCAAAGCTACATGCCTTTCATGTTGACGCCATTGACACTGTTTGGGGGATCGGATATAAATGGAGACAATAAAGCCTACTAAAGGAACACGGCTACATACTTTTTTTCTTCGATACCTCCTTTTTTTAAGTTTAGGCACCATTTTGTTAGTAGTAGTACTGATCTGTTTAACGTTGTTTGCCCTTTCTACCAACATCGTATTACCAGCAAATTATGCAGAAACTCAAATTTCATTATCAAGGGATCGTATTGCGTCTAGTAGTTCAGTTACGGCTGATATTATCCCAGACCTTGTTGATTACGCAGTCTTCTCTAAAGAAGGTAAACTTCTTGCAGGAAATCTTTCAAAGAAGGAAGCTTTTAAAGCTTGGAATGCAATGAAAAAAGAACAATCTCAAGGTATCACCCAATTTTACTCGTTAATAGAGCGAGAAAATGAGATTTGTATATTACGGTATGATTTAGTGCCACAGTACCGTTCGGCTATTATGAGGAAGTATTTACCTAATCCACAACTATTAGATATTTTATTATTTATTATAGGAATTATAACTATAGCAACTGTCCTTGCGATCCATTTTGGAAGAAAGCTTAAGAAAAAAATGTTTGGCTTGCAGGAAGCGATTGAAAAAATACAAAATCAAAATTTGGATTTTACGATAAGCCCGTCAGGTATACGTGAAATAGATGAAATATCCATTTCTCTTGAGCAAATGAGAGAGGCTTTAAACAGCTCCTTAAAACAACAATGGGAATCAGAACAAGCACGTAGAGAACAAATTTCTGCTCTTGCTCACGATCTGAAAACACCACTTACAATTATTCGAGGGAATGCAGAGCTTTTACAGGATACTGATCAAGATGATAGTCAAAAAGAATATAATAATTATATTTTGAAAAATACAATGGCATTAGAAAAATTCACAAAAGAGCTAATTGATTTATCAAAAATGGAGAAAAATATCGTTCGTGAAAAAAAGAATGTTAAAACGGATGCATTGATAACAGAAATAGAACATCAAATGAGAGCTCTTTCGTTGGAAAAAAAGCTTCAAGTAAATGTCCAAAAGGAAATGCTTCCCGCAATTATAGTAATCGATGAAGAGCAGTTCTATCGAGCAATTTTAAATGTCGTATCCAATGCTGTAGAGCACACACCTGAAAATGGAAAGGTGGTATTAACTGTTCAAAGTGCTGCTGATTTTATTCAATTTACCGTTACCGATAACGGGTGTGGATTTTCTCCGAGAGATTTAAATGAGGCTACCAAACAGTTTTATCGTGGAGATCCAAGCAGAAATGCAGGAAATCATCATGGAATGGGACTTTATATTGCCCAATCTATTGTTCAGCGTCACGCTGGAACACTGCTAATTGATAATGATTTATTAGCCGGTGGAGGAAAAGTGACCATAACAATCCCAATCAATAATGATTCACATTAGAGTTATGTTAATGAAGAAAATAAGGTCATAATCATAACGTGGGATTGATTTCCGTTCCGGCTGAGCGCTTTGTGCTGACGCTTCGTTCGCTGCGCTTTCGCACAGAAAACAATGTTGGTCACGAAAGTCATCTTTGACGCTGAAATCTGATCCAAATCAACTTATATAGATGGTAAACGTTTTATCAATAGCATATTAATGAAATTTATTAGAAGAAATCATGAGGAAAGAATGATTTTGACGAATTTGTCAAAACATTCTTTTTGTTTTTGATAAAAGGGAAAAAATGGGGAGCGTGTTCGGGCAATAGTATTGTAAAAAATGCTACAATAAAAGAAAAAAAGAAGAGGCGATGCACGTGGATAACGTCATTGATTTTATTGCAAAGAAAAAAGAACGTGAAGAAAGACAGCGCACACAGGATTTGGAAAGGTATGTTGCGACACAATGTAATTTTCAGCAACCCGAAAATATTGATGCACTTGTTGATAGAAAAATAATTGAGGTCAAGGACCATACGTTGTTTTTAGGTTTTCTCTCGATATTAAATGATCAAAATATTGATCCACTTGATATTTTTCAAGATGTTTTTACATTAGCACCTGCCCACTTTGAGATGTCCTACAATATGAAATGGTGGTCAGTTGTACAGCTTGCCTTTACATTTTTAACAATTTTAAAAGAAAACGAGCCGCATACATATGCAGATTTTCTTGGTTTATAAAATGAATCTAGAGTGTGTGCACGTCTTAGAAAGCTACATAACGTGCGCATACAGGCTAGATTCCTACTTACTCCTCTAAAACTTTTACAATCCTCCTCTAATTAATAATCATTTATAGATTTTCATAATTCCTTCATAATTTTTACTGAATATTTTAATGTCCTCCATACTTGCTTAATGTTTGTTTCCTAACATAAATGTTGTAAGGCAAATGAAAACAAACATAAACAAATGGAGGTTCCAACTCATGGCAATTCAAAAGTTGTGGAAGAAAGGTCTAATTGGAGCATTAGCAATTTCAATGTTGGCAGCTTGTTCTGACGGTTCATCAAGTTCAAATGAAGTGAAAAGTGATTTGACACTTGAAGAGATTACAAAAAAAGCAAAAGAAGAAGGCATTGTAAATTCTGTCGGAATGCCAGATACATGGGCTAACTGGGTAGAGACTTGGGGTGATCTTGGTACTGAATATAGCCTTAAGCATAAGGATACAGACATGTCGAGTGCCGAGGAGCTAGCGAAGTTTGAGGCGGAAAAGGATGATGCCACTGCGGATATTGGTGACGTCGGAATTGCTTTTGGACCGATTGCCAAGGACAAGGGTTTAACATTACCGTATAAAACATCTTATTGGGATGAAATACCAGGCTGGGCAAAGGATAATGAAGGCCATTGGATCGTGGGTTACACTGGAACTATTTCATTTTTAACTGATAAAAACAACGTCAAAAATGCCCCGAAATCATGGGAGGATATTAAAAACGGAAATTACACTGTCAGCATTGGTGATGCTTTAACAGCGAATCAAGCCCAGTTTGCAATTTTAGCAGCTGCAATGGCATTTGGTGGTGATGAATCGAATATTCAACCAGGAATAGACTTTTTTGCAGACTTAGCAAAACAAGGGCGTTTAAAAGGAGATCCAACTGTTGCGAATTTAGAAAAAGGCGAGATTGATGTAGCCATCTTATGGGATTTTAATGCACTTGGCTATCGACACCAAATTGATGAGAAACGTTTCGATGTCGTCATTCCATCAGAAGGCTCTGTAACATCAGGCTATGCAACAATCATTAATAAATATGCTAAAAATCCTCATGCAGCAATGCTTGCTCGTGAATACATTTTATCGGATGCAGGACAAGAAAATTTAGCGAAGGGTTATGCTCGTCCAATTCGTGACAAGGTTCAATTACCTCAAGAGGTTCAGAAGCTATTATTACCTGCGGAAATGTACAAAAATGCACAGCCAGTAAAAGACCAAAAGAAATGGGAAGAAACAACAAAGCAAATTCCACAACAATATCAGGAGCAGGTATTAATTCATGGAAAATAATAAAGTTGTCTTAATTGTCGTAGATGCACTTCGCTTTGATACAGCTTGTACCCATATGGGATTTATGCACCATTTAGTTGAACGAAAAATAGCAGCACGCTACAAGGTTTGCTCAGAGGTCCCCTCACTATCAAGGCCTTTATATGAAACGATTTTAACGGGGACACCACCCATTGTACATGGAGTAACGAGCAATATGACAGTGCGTTTATCGACGCAACATAGTTTATTTCATTTAGCGAAAGAAAACGGTCTTTCAACAGCAGCAGCTGCCTATTATTGGGTCAGTGAGCTATATAATCGTGCACCATTTGTGCATATGGAGGACAGGCTACAATTAAATACTCAATTGCCGATTGAGAATGGACTGTTCTACTTTGAGGATCACTATCCAGACAGTCATTTATTTGCTGAAGCTGTTTGGCTAATGGATCGAAAGCAACCAGATTTCTTATATATTCATCCGATGAATGTAGATGATGACGGTCATAAATTTACGGCTGACTCGGCACAATATCGAAATCGTGTTTTAGCAGTTGATGCATTATTATCTTTATTTATCCCAAAATGTCTTGCGCAGGGCTATGAAGTGATCGTGACAGCAGATCACGGGATGACGAGTGATGGTAATCATGGAGGCACAACAGCTGAGGATCGTCATGTACCAATGTTTGTTATTTCGGATCACGTTAAAGCAGGCATTAACGATGAGATTGTATCACAGTTACAAATAGCTCCGCTTTGCTGTCATTTATTGAATATCGAACCTTCTGATGAAATGGTTCCTTTGTTATTAGAAGGGATGCTTTCTTTAAAAAAGGCTTAACTGAGTGGAGTGAAGGCTGGGCGCGCACAGGAAAGCGCTCGGCCGTTTAAATAGTTACTTTGAAGATTTACCGGAACAATTTTAGCTTTTATCGGAATAAAATCTAATTTTATCGGAACAATTTCAGTTTTACGATAAATGGCCGCTATTAACTATAGAAAGAAGTGATTGTTGTGATTTCGAAGCGGCAAACAGTTGCCTGGCTTTCTCCTTTTCTAGTACTTGTCTTGTTATTTTTCTTAGTACCGTTACTGTATATGCTCATCACAAGCTTTCAAAATAGTGATGGTTTTACACTCGCACAATATCAAACTGTACTAACGAACGATTACATTTTACAAGGCTTTACAAATAGTATTACACTGTCTGTTATTTCGGCAGTCATTGCCTTAATGGTTACCCTATTTGCTGTTTATGCGATTATGAGATTTTCTGAGCCAGTGCGTGAGAAAATTTTAATACTAACAAATTTAACATCAAATTTTTCAGGTATTCCATTAGCTTTTGCCTTTATTGTATTACTGGGCAATAGCGGGCTCTTTACATTGCTATTCGATAAATGGGGTATTGACACATTTTCATCATTTTCTCTTTATAGCTGGGGTGGCTTGTTACTGATTTATATTTATTTTCAGCTACCATTAGCCTTAATGCTTTTATACCCAATTTATGATGGGATTCAGCAACAATGGAAGGACGCAGCAGCATTACTTGGAGCTTCTACATGGCAGTTTTGGATGAAGATTGGGATCCCTGTTATGCTTCCTGGGATTGTTGGAACATTTAGCGTATTGTTTGCCAATGCAATGGGAGCATATGCCTCTGCCTATGCACTAACTAGCAGTAATTACAATTTAGTAGCCATTCGTATTGGTTCTCTTATTAAGGGAGATATTTTTGCACAACCAGAGCTGGCAAGTGCTATTGCAGTAATACTAGCAGTAACGATGGTGACGGCAATGCTATTGAGTGAGTGGAGCATTTCAAAAACAAGGAGGAAGTTATAATGAAAAAAAGAGGCTTTGCTGATTTATTTTTCCTCCTGTTAGTGGTGTATTTAGTGTTGCCAGTTGTTGCAACAATGCTTTATGCCTTTGCGACGAATTGGAATAAGACCATTTTGCCAGAAGGATTAACATTGACATGGCTTGCGGCATTATTTCAGGATGCAGAATTTATACAGGCGTTTGGACGTTCTGTTTTATTGTCTAGTGGGGCTGTCATGATTGCATTGCTCGTTATCGTACCAGCTATTTTTGTAATCGTGTTGTATTTCCCAAAATACGAAAAATGGATACAGATGGCTGTTGTAATGGTGTATTCATTCCCCGGAATTATTTTAGCAGTCGGGCTCATTCGTGTTTATAGCAAATTTGGTGTGCCGATGATTTTAGTAGTTTTAGGGGCATATGTCATCGGTATCCTCCCATACATTTATCAGGGGACACGCAATAGTTTGCAGAATGTTGATGCACGACAGCTTATAGACGCAGCGCAATTACTGGGAGCATCTAAATTGCAGGCATTTACGAAAATATTATTACCTACCGTTTACCCAGGCTTATTTGCTGGGGCATTATTATCGTTTTCCGTACTTTTTGGAGAATTTGTACTGATTAATCTAGTGGTTGGTTCTCGCTTTGAGACGGTGCAAATTTATTTAATGAAGAAGCTTAGTACAAGTGGACATATTGCTAGTGCAGTTGTCTTTATTTATATCGTTCTTATGGGCTTATTAACGTACGCTATTGCAACATTAACGAAACGATCGAAAGGTGCTACAAATCTATGAGTTATATTGTAATTGAAGGACTTCATAAAAAATATGGATCAACGACGGTTTTATCAAATATAAATATGAAGATTGAAAAGGGTGAATTTATAACTCTTTTAGGTCCGAGTGGCTGTGGTAAGAGTACAATCCTGCGTATTTTGGCAGGCTTAACAGATGCATCTGTAGGAAAAATTAACATAGAAGGCAAGGATATGAATCGTGTTCAACCAAAGGATCGCCAAGTTGGTATGGTGTTTCAATCTTATGCACTATTTCCAAATATGACGGTGAAAGAAAATGTAGCCTTCGGTTTACGAATGCAAAAAGTCAATACTGTTGAAGTGGATCAACGTGTTCAAGAAATACTTGAAATCGTGCATTTAAGTGAAAAAGCGCATGCATATCCGAAAGAATTATCTGGGGGTCAGCAGCAGCGTGTTGCCCTTGCTCGAGCATTAATTGTACGTCCAAAAGTATTGCTATTAGATGAACCGCTCAGTGCTTTAGATGCCCAAATTCGTAAGAAACTTCAAGCAGACTTACGAGCTATTCAACAAAAGCTAGGTATAACGATGATTTTAGTTACGCATGACCAAGAAGAAGCAATGGCTGTTTCTGACAGAATATTTGTGATGAATAATGGGATGATTGCACAAAGTGGAACACCTACTGCGATTTATACAAGCCCTGAAAGTGAATTTATCGCGAATTTTATCGGGCATTACAATGTTTTTACGCGTCAAGCCCTTGAGAAAATGATTGGCGAGGCATTGCCAAAAGAATACTCAAAATTTGCGATTCGACCAGAAGCCATACATCTCGATCAGAGACAGGGGGATGTTTGTATGACTGGAGAGGCGAAGCAGTCATTAATGAGTGGCAATGTTATTCGGACAACGTTTGAGGGTGAATGTCTCTTTACGATGGAACAGCTACACCAACGAGGGCATTCGTTTGAGCTTGGTAAGCAATATGAGTGCTATATAGCGAAGGAAGATGTGATTGCATTATCATGACATATGCAAAAATTGAACGTTTTGAATTTATTTTAAAACAATTAGAGGCTGATGGAAAAATTGTCGTTGCCAATATTGCAGATGAATTACAAGTAGCACCAGAAACGATTCGTAGAGATTTTGATGAGCTGGAGCAACAGCATTTATTAACGAGAGTACACGGAGGAGCTGTAAAGTATACGAACGTTAGAAATGAACCAGCATTTTTACGTAAGCTTCAAATGCAAAAAGAGGCAAAGCGTAATATAGCTCGTTTAGCAGCTAGTCGTATAGGTGGCGGAGATACAATTGCGGTTGATACAGGTACAACGACAGTGCATATTGCAGATTTTTTATTGGCAGTCGACGATATAACTGTCGTAACCAACTCTATCGCTGCAGCTGTACAGTTTAATTTAGCGATAGAAGAGCGACGAATGACTGGAAAGGTCATATTACTTGGTGGAACGACCAATCCAAGGCAATCCTCAGTAACAGGAGCTATGACATTGGAATTGTTAGGAAATATGAATTTTGATAAGGCATTTATTTCGTGTGGTGGAATAAGTGATGGTATCGTGTACGATTATGATTTGGATGAATCATTAATTTCTAAAAAAATGCTTGATCGTAGCAAGATGAACTTTTTATTAACGGATGCATCTAAAATAAATGGCAAGTCCTTTTATCAAATTTGTCACATAGAGCAATGCTCAGAAATTTTTTGTGATATAGCTTGCCCATTAGAGTGGCATGCGTATGAGGAAAAGTGGACGGTTTGCAATGGAGGGAAATCGGATGGTTGATTATCATGTACATTTAGAGGAGGGGCCCTATTCATTTCGTTGGCTAGAGCGTACTTCTCAGGCAATTAAATTTTTTAATGAAGATGAAGGAGCAACAAAAGGCTCTAAAGCATTTATAGAGCTACAAATGCAGCAGTTATCAAAGCGTTTACAGAATGGTTGCTATAGTGAGGAATGGTTAGATTTATATTTACAACAAGCAAAGCAGCTTGGTTTGCGCGAGGTTGGGATTGTCGACCATCTCTATCGTTTCAAGGAGACGCGAGCATACTTTGAACGTTATATGCAATTAGATGACAATGAAGTTGGTAGAGCTCAGCGTTACTGGCTTGATTGTGTCATGACTGAAAGCATGGATGATTTTGTGTCAACTATTAATCGAGCAAAGGAAAAATGGAGACGTCAAGGTATTTCCTTAAAGCTTGGTATTGAGGCAGATTATTTTGTCGGCGGTGAAAAAGAATTAGCATCATTATTAGAAGGTTATCCGTGGGATTATGTCATCGGATCTGTCCATTTTATGGATGGCTGGGGCTTTGATAATCCTCAAACCCAATACATATTTGAGGACATGGACGCAGTAGCCTTACAGGAAAACTTTGCACGTTTTTTTGCTACAGTAGAAAAAATGATCTTCTCGAATATGTTTGACTTTGTGGCGCATTTAGACAATTTTAAAGTGTTCGATTATCAAGTGAAGGACACGGCTTTTCTTGACTCTTGGTATGAAAAAATTGCAAAGGCACTTGTAACCACACAAACTGCCACTGAAATAAATGCCGGTTTATATTATCGCTATCCAGTAAAGGAAATGTGCCCAGGACCGCGTTTCTTGCAAATTTTAATGGAGCATGGTGTAGCTTTTACAGTTTCTTCAGATGCGCATTTCCCAGACGATTTAGGCAAATACACATTTGCGAATACAGCTTTACTAAAAAGCTATGGCGTTCAAACAATTATTGGATTTGACCAACGCCAAAAACAATCTATAGAACTATAATAAACGTCGCCGTTGATGGATATCTTCGGTGATTTTTTATTTTTAGGGAGAGTGTGGATGGGCGGTGGAGGGGCTTCGGTGAGGTGATAGGTTGGTTAAGCAAAGCGATGGAATTAACGTGAAGGATGGGGCAAGCGAAGCAATGGAAGGAATCGGCGAGGTGATGGAAAGATTCGTCCAAGACGGAAAGAGATCGAAGCGACGGAAGGATTTGTCCAAGCGACGGAAAGAACCGTCCAAGCGACGGAAAGAATCGCCCAGGCGACGGAAGGAACAGACAAAGTGACGGAAAGAGATCAAAGCGACGGAAAGAACTGGCGAAGCGACGGAAGGAACCGTCCAGGCGACGGAAAGAACAGACGAAGCGACGGAAAGATTCGTCCAAGCGACGGAAGGAATAGACGAAGTGACGGAAAGAGATCAAAGCGACGGAAAGAATCGCCCAGGCGACGGAAGGAATGGTCCAAGCGACGGAAGGAACAGACGAAGTGACGGATACCCCTCCCCCTGCAAACTGACGATTTCCCTCCTGCATCCTAATGAGAATATACATCTAGCCACCGTGCAATTAAGTCTAAACCGCGACATTTAGTACGCAAACCTTGTAGGATGTAGCAATTATTCAGTATAATAGTAAAATGGGAATTCAAATGTATGGAATTCGTTTGAAAGGAGTTACCTGATTGCAATGAATGAAGAACAACGCTTAGCAAATCAACAAGTCAATCAACCAAAAAAAGAAGACAAGCCTGAAAAGGATTATAGTAAATATTTTGAAACGGTCTTTACGGCACCTTCATTAAAAGATGCTAAAAAACGTGGGAAAGAAGAAGTTAAGTACCATAAGGACTTTAACATTGCAGAAGAGTTTGCAGGTATGGGTACGGGGCGTACTTTTTATATTCGTACGTATGGCTGCCAAATGAACGAGCATGATACGGAAGTGATGGCTGGGATTTTTATGCAGCTAGGTTATACGCCTACAGATGTGATTGATGAAGCTGATGTCGTGTTACTGAATACGTGTGCTATTCGTGAAAATGCAGAAAACAAAGTATTTGGAGAACTGGGCTTTCTACTAAAATATAAACGTAAAAATCCAGAGATGCTTATTGGGGTTTGTGGCTGTATGTCACAGGAAGAATCTGTTGTAAATAAAATTTTAAGAAGTTATCCACATGTCGATATGGTGTTTGGTACACATAATATTCATCGTTTACCGAACATTTTAAAAGAAGCATATATGTCTAAGGAAATGGTCATTGAGGTTTGGTCCAAAGAAGGCGATGTTATTGAGAATCTGCCGAAAAAACGTCTTGGATCCATTAAAGCTTGGGTAAATATTATGTACGGCTGTGATAAATTCTGTACGTATTGTATTGTACCTTATACACGTGGTAAGGAGCGTAGTCGTCGTCCGGAAGAAATCATTGCAGAAGTTCGTGAATTAGCGGCTGCTGGCTATAAAGAAATTATGCTACTAGGGCAAAATGTCAACGCTTACGGCAAGGATTTTGAGGATATTGAATATCGACTTGGTGATTTAATGGATGAATTACGAAAAATCGATATTCCACGCATTCGTTTTACAACGAGTCATCCACGTGATTTCGATGATCATTTAATTGAAGTTCTTGCAAAACGTGGTAACTTAGTTGAGCATATTCATTTACCAGTACAATCTGGTTCAAATGATGTGCTAAAAATTATGGCTCGTAAGTATACACGTGAGCATTTCCTTGGATTAGTAGCGAAAATTAAAGCGGCTATTCCGGAAGTAACACTAACGACTGATATTATCGTAGGCTATCCTAATGAAACAGAGGAGCAATTTGAGGAGACATTATCCTTGTACCGTGAAGTAGGCTTTGAAATGGCCTTTACGTATATTTATTCTCCTCGCGAGGGTACACCTGCTGCAAAAATGGTGGATAATGTACCTGAAGAAGTGAAAAAAGAACGTCTTCTACGATTAAATGAAGTTGTAGGGGAGTACTCTCGAAAAGCATTAGAGGGCTTGAAGGGTGAAATAGTAGAAGTTTTAGTCGAAGGTACAAGTAAAAAACGCGAAGATGTATTAGCTGGCTATACGCGTAAAAATCGTCTTGTAAACTTTAAAGCGCCAGCACATTTAATAGGTCAATTAGTGAAAGTAAAAATAGTTGAGGCTACTTCTTATTCACTAAGTGGTGAATTTGTAGAAGTAGTAAAAAATGAAAAGGTGGAAGCGTAAATGTCACAAGTATTGTATACAAAAGATGATTTAATCAAGAAGTCACACGAAATTGCGCATATGATTGCCAATACGCAAGAAGTTGAATTTTTCAAAAAAGCCGAAGCACAAATTAATGAAAACCAATTTGTACGTGAGCGTATTGCAAGCTTAAAAAGCCTACAGAAGCAAGCTGTTAACTTCCAACACTTAGGAAAAGAAAAAGCGCTGAAATTAATTGAAGATAAAATCGAAAAAATTGAAGAAGAAATCAATGCAATCCCAGTGGTTCAACAATTTAAAGAATCTCAAGTGGATGTAAATGATTTATTGCAATTAGTTTCGAACACAATTGCTAACAATGTTACAAATGAGATTGTTCGCTCAACTGGTGGAGATTTACTTCGTGGAGAAACTGGCTCATACGTTGCCAATACAACACCAGGCAGCTGCTCATAAAAAAATAAAAATAGCTCGAATGCTAGCATTCGGGCTATTTTTATGTGTTTAACTTCTTTCAGTGGGTGTCCAAATATCCGTACCTGTTGCTATTTTTCGGGACAAAAGACATCCTCTGAATAGAGAAACTTAGTTTAAGAACGCCATGTTCTTTAGTATTACCGAAATGACCGGCATCGTGTCGATCCTCATGCAGGACTAAGTACAAAGCCGATTCCGTACGCGTTGCAAAATGTATACTGCGCGAAAGCAAAGCGACAGCGGCCAATGTTCTCTGTAGCGAAAGCAAAGCCCACAACTTCAAATGTATTCTGCGCGACAGCGGCAATTAGGCCTCGGCATAATTGAATAATGCTCTTGGAAATTAGCGCAATTCAGACAACATAGTATGAAAAAGTCAGTAATTTGATTCTTAAAAATATATGTTCACCCAATAGGCGCTACCTGCATATGATGGAGTGAAAAGAGTCAAAGGAGGAATTGCGCTGAAACGTTTACGACAAATCGTGACGAGAGCAGTAGTTGCCAAAGGGAAGAAGAGAACGGAAGAACGTGTAACATTAAGTCCATCGAATAAACCGACGAGTATTCTCGGTTGCTGGGTTATCAATCATACTTGCTCCGCGAAAAAAGTCGGTAAATTTGTAGAAGTATCGGGAAAATTTGATGTTAATGTATGGTATGCCTATAGTAGTCATTCGAAAACAGCAGTATTTTCTGAAACGGTCCACTATAAAGACAAAGTGAAGCTTTCTTTTAGAGACGGTGAAGTGAGTGCTGGTGATGATGTTCGTGTACGTGTTATTCAAGAGCCAAACTGTATAGAGGCAATTATCTCCCCATGTGGTACGAAGTTTGAAATCGTAGTAGAACGTGAAGTAGTTGTAGAGGTAATGGGAGAAACGACTATTTGCATTAGTGTACATCCACTAGATTTCGAAGAGGAATGGAATTTTGATGAGAGCTCTTCCTCGTCTTCATCTAGCTCCAGTTCCAGCTCATCATCTAGCTCCAGTGAAGAAGGCAGGTATGTTTTAGAGTCCTCATCGTTTCCTGATGAGAGACAAAGATAATACTAAACATTCTATACATGCGAAGCGCTAGCATCTTAAAAAAGGTGAATTAAGCGTTTCGCATGTATCTTTTGTTATAATAAAAATATCTATATGGTAAGAGCGAGGGAATTTTTAAAATGACAACTTATACACCAATGATGCAACAGTATTTGCAGGTAAAGGAAGATTACAAGGATGCCTTTTTATTTTTTAGATTAGGTGACTTTTACGAGATGTTTTTTGAGGACGCTATTAATGCCTCTCAACTTTTAGAAATTACATTAACGAGCCGAGATGCAGGTGCAAAAGAGCGTATTCCAATGTGTGGTGTTCCACATCATTCGGCAAAAAATTATATTGAAACTCTTGTGCAAAAGGGCTATAAGGTTGCTGTTTGTGAGCAAACAGAAGATCCGAAGCAAGCAAAGGGTGTAGTAAAACGTGAAGTTGTTCAGCTTATTACACCAGGAACGATCATGGAAGGTAAGTCGCTTGATGGTAAAACCAATCATTTTATTGGTGCTGCGGAACAACTTGACGATATGACATTTGGCTACGCTTATTTAGACTTATCTACAGGTGAAGCGGTAGCCTCCTCGATTGAGGGTGACGGTAAGGCACTGTTATTGCAAATGCAGGCATACGGTATTCGTGAATTAATTGTAACGGAAAGTTTGCAGCTTCTATTAGCAGAGCATGCAGTAAACGCGGGTATCGTCCTTTCTATTGAAACAGATGAAATGACAATGGCTAAAGCTGCACATTATTTAGATGCGGTGCCAAATGATTTACAAATTGCTTGCCTTCGTTTGCTCGCTTATATTGATAAAACACAAATGCGTTCATTATCACATATTCAAGCATTTACTTACAATGAAATGAAAAATTATTTACGTATTGACTCTAGCTCTAAGCGTAATTTAGAGCTTATTCAATCTATTCGCGGTGGCGATCAAAAAGGCACGCTTTTATGGTTGTTAGATGATACAGTGACAGCAATGGGAGGGCGCAAATTAAAGCAATGGTTACACCAACCTCTTGCTTCACGTGCTGCCATTGACGAAAGATTAGCATACGTCACTGATTTATTAGAGGAATACTTTGTAAGAACAGAGCTACAAGCCTCTTTAAAACAAGTATATGATTTAGAGCGTTTAGCGGGACGTGTAGCTTTTGGTAATGTTGGTGGACGAGATTTAGCGCAGCTACGTGATTCATTGCGTCAAGTACCTACCATACAGCAGCAACTACTTGGTACCGATAAAGAAACATTGCAAAAGCTAGGCGCGGCGCTTGATACTTGTGCAGATGTAGAGGCACTATTAGCACGTGCTATTACAGACAATCCACCAATTACAATTAAAGAGGGTGACGTCATTCGCGATGGCTATGATGCACGCTTAGATGAACTACGCTATGCTTCTCGTAATGGGAAGGATTGGATTGCACAGCTAGAGCAAGAGGAACGGACGAAAACGGGCATTAAAAACTTAAAAATCGGCTACAATCGAATTTTCGGCTACTATATTGAAATTACGAAGTCTAATATCCATTTAGCAGATTTAACACGTTATGAACGTAAGCAAACTTTGGCCAATGCTGAGCGTTATATTACACAAGAGCTTAAAGAAAAAGAAGCATTAATTTTAAATGCCGAGGAAGAGAGTTTAACGTTAGAGTATAATTTATTTGTGAAAATACGTGATGAATTAAAGACGTTTATTCCACGTGTCCAAGCGTTAGCAGCGAGCATTAGTGAGCTAGATGTACTATTAAGCTTTGCAAGTGTTTCAGAGAAATATCGTTTTACGAAGCCGGAGTTTCATGGCGGACGTTCGCTAGAAATTATTGAAGGGCGCCATCCGGTTGTTGAAAAGATGCTTAATAAGCAAATGTATGTACCAAACGATTGTGTACTTGAGGAAAATAACAATATGATGCTTATTACAGGTCCGAATATGTCCGGTAAAAGTACGTATATGCGTCAAGTTGCACTTATTGTTGTCATGGCGCAAATGGGCTGTTATGTACCTGCTGAAAAAGCTAGATTACCAATTACAGATCAGATCTTTACACGCATCGGTGCAGCGGATGATTTAGCTGCGGGACAATCTACATTTATGGTGGAAATGTTAGAATCTCAGCATGCCATTACGCATGCTACAAAAAATAGTTTAATGCTGTTTGATGAAATTGGTCGTGGGACATCTACTTATGATGGTATGAGTCTTGCTCAATCTATGATGGAATACATCCATGACAAAATTGGGGCAAACACACTGTTTTCAACTCACTATCATGAATTAACGGCACTCGAAAAGGAGCTTCCTCGACTGCAAAATGTACACGTATCTGCTACTGAAAAAAATGGCACGGTAGTCTTTTTGCATAAGGTGAAAAAGGGTGCTGCCGATAAATCTTACGGAATTCATGTAGCACAGCTTGCGCAATTGCCAGAGGAAATTTTAACAAGAGCACAAGTATTGCTTGAAAACTTCGAGGCAGGAAACGAAGCTGAAAACAAAGTGGCCGTGGTACAGGAAGTTGTTGAAAAGCCAGTGCAAATGTCACTATTTTCGGAGGGAGAACCAATCTCTCCAGCAGAGTTAGAAGTGCTGAAAAACCTAGAAAAAGTAAATATTCTTGGCACTTCACCAATGCAAGCGATGAATATTTTATACGAATTACAGCAGCAACTAGTAAACACAAAAAAGTAAAGGAGTGATACGCTATGGGAAAAATACAAATTATGGACGAGTGGCTGTCCAATAAAATCGCGGCAGGGGAAGTAGTTGAGAGACCAGCCTCTGTAGTGAAAGAGCTTGTTGAAAATGCCATTGATGCAGGAAGTACGTCCATTGATGTTTTTTTACTAGAAGCGGGCCTCACTTCAATTCAAATAATTGATAATGGTAGTGGTATGGATGAAGAGGATGCGTTAATATCATTCTCTCGCCATGCGACAAGTAAAATTCATCAAGAACACGATTTATTTCGTATTCGTACTCTCGGGTTCCGTGGTGAGGCCTTAGCTTCCATTGCATCGGTGTCAAAAATGACGCTTATTACATCTAATGGTGAATCAGGAACGTATTTAGAGCTTGAGGGTGGGCATATTGCTACACATAAACCTGGCCCTTTGCGCAAGGGAACAGATATTACAGTGGCACAGCTATTTTTCAATACACCTGCTCGATTAAAATATATGAAAACACTACAGACCGAACTTGGGCATACAATTGATCTGATGAACCGTCTTGCACTCGGAAATCCACAAATTGCGTTTAGATTATTGCATAACGGTCAGCAGTTGTTACAAACGAATGGACGAGGTGACGTACAACAAGTATTAGCAGCCATTTATGGTGTGCATAATGCGAAAAAAATGGTGTCATTCAATGGTGAATCACATGATTATAAAATTTCTGGCTTCGTATCACTACCTGAGGTCACTCGAGCTTCGAAAAACTATATGTCATTGTTTGTAAATGGTCGCTGGGTCAAGCATTATTTGGTACAAAAAGCGATTGTCGACGCCTATCATACGTATTTGCCAATTGAACGTTTTCCGATTGTTGCGCTCTACATAGAGGGTGATCCTTATTTAACGGATGTCAATGTTCATCCTGCCAAACACCAAATACGTTTAAGTAAGGAGCCTGAGCTTCTTAAGCTAATTGAAGAAACAATACGAGAGAAAATCCGCAATGTTATTCGGGTACCGCTAATGGAAAAGAAGGAGAAAGTGGTAAAGCCTGCGACGGAGCAGTTAAATATTTGGAAACCTGCACCAAAGCTTAATGTGGAGAAAATGAATGCTATTGTAGAAAAATTGTATGATGTGCAAACAGTGCAGGAATCGAACACCATAGATCCTATAGTGCCACAACCTAAATCCGTTCCTACTGCCATTGAAGATAGCTGGCAACCGACAGCAGTGATGGAGAATCCTCCTGAAGAAATGAATCCTCCCGAAGAAGTGAAGTTAGAGGAGCCAGTGGAAATACTAGAGGATGAGCCTACTAAAGAACCATTCCCTGCGCTTGAGGTGGTAGGGCAAATTCACGGCACGTATATTGTTGCACAAATGGAGGATGGCTTTTATTTAATTGATCAGCATGCTGCTCAGGAGCGTATTAAATATGAATTTTTCCGTGAAAAGGTTGGTCAGGTGAACCCAAATGAGCGTCAGGCTTTATTGCTTCCGTTGACCTTTCATTATGCTGCTGACGAAGCTCTTATACTAAGAGAAAATAGTCAGGAGTTAGAAGCTGTTGGCGTATTTTTAGAGGAATTTGGACAGGCTTCATTTGTAGTGAGGGAGCATCCTAGTTGGTTCCCTAAGGGAGAAGAACAAGAAATTATTGAGGACTTAATTGAACAGGTACTAACAACTAAAAAGGCGGACGTCAAAAAATTACGTGAGGCGGCAGCGATTATGATGAGCTGTAAAAAGTCGATAAAGGCCAATCATTATTTAACGAAAGAGCAAATGGATACGTTACTGCTAGATTTACGCAATGCCGACAATCCATTTACTTGTCCACATGGACGTCCAGTGTTGATACATTTTACAACGTATGAAGTGGAAAAAATGTTTAAACGGGTAATGTAGTTGTAACGCCTAGAACAACAGTTCACATTTGTTAAAACGTATGCCATTTATATAAGTTGATTGGAGTGGAGACTGGGCGACTCCTTGGGGATTAACAATAGAGGAACGAAGGCTAAAAGCATCACATCCTGTGATAACGCCTTCGTGACCAACATCGTGCTGCTGTCGCTACGTTGCACTCACGCTTTCGCGAATGATATTAGAATTTCTATGTTTAAAGTTATTGCTAGTTATACAGGCTAGCATACGCAATAGAGGTTACACGTATTTTTAAATTATAGCTAATGGGGGAAAAAGTTATGTTTTCATTCGAACATCGTCCTAAAATTATGCAGTTATTAGAGCACTATAGCTTTGACGTTTTAGTCATTGGTGGCGGCATCACAGGTGCTGGCATTGCACTTGATGCAGCATCTAGAGGGCTATCAGTCGCTTTGATTGAGAAGCAGGATTTTTCTGCTGGCACATCAAGCCGCTCAACAAAGCTTATTCATGGTGGACTTCGTTATTTAAAGCAACTTGAAGTAGGTGTAGTAGCTGAGGTTGGGCGTGAGCGTGAAATTGTATATGACAATGCTGTTCACGTGACAACTCCTGAAAAGATGCTACTACCATTATATAAGAAGGGCTCACTTGGACCTTTTACAACATCAATGGCACTGAAGGTATATGATCGATTAGCAGGTGTGAAAAAGCACGAACGTCGAACAATGTTAAACTCTCAGGAAACGGCAGCGCTAGAGCCATTACTCAATCGAGATGAGCTTATTGGTGGTGGCTACTACGTAGAATATCGGACAGATGATGCCCGTCTGACAATTGAAGTGCTGAAAAAAGCTGTTGAATATGGGGCGCTTTGTCTAAATTATGCGGAGATGACCGAATTTTTATATGAGAAGAAAAAGCTTGTTGGGGCACAAGTGAAGGATCATATTACAGGGAAAACGATTGAAGTACATGCTGCGCAAATTGTCAATGCAACTGGGCCTTGGGTGGACGAGGTTCGCCACAAGGATAAAGTAGCAGACAAAAAGCAATTACGTCTCACAAAAGGAGTCCATATTGTCCTTGATCAAAAGGATTTTCCATTACGACAAGCAGTCTACTTTGATATAGTGGATGGGCGTATGGCCTTCGCTATTCCACGTGATGGTAAAGCCTATGTAGGGACAACAGATACAGTTTACGAAGGAGACCCTGTACATCCCGTCGCTACCCAAGAGGATGTTGATTATTTAATTGCTGCTGCAAAAACCGTCTTTCCAACGGCAAATATTTCAAGAGATACGATTGAATCGTCATGGGCAGGTGTGCGTCCACTTATTTTTGAAAAAGGCAAGGATCCATCGGAAATTTCACGCAAAGATGAGATATGGACGGCTCCGAGTGGACTAATGACGATTGCGGGTGGCAAACTAACAGGCTACCGTCAAATGGCAGAGACAATCGTTGATAAAATTGTGAAAACACATAAATATAAGCATGCAAGTTCATGTGTAACACGTGAGTTATCACTTTCTGGTGCAAAAGGCATTAATGCCATTAATTTCACTGATTATTGTACTTATAAAGCGAAAGAGGGCGTTCAGTACGGTCTAAATTATGATGAAGCAAAACAGCTTGTACAAAAATATGGCACGAATGTTGATGCATTGTATAACCAGGTGAAATATTTGCATGAACATGGAAGTACGATGCCCTTAGCCTTACATGCCATGCTACTTTATGGCATAGAAGCGGAAATGGTGTATACACCAAGTGATTTCTTTATCCGTCGAACAGGCTTATTATACTTCGATATTGATGCGGTAAAACGTTATAAACAGCAGGTCATTCAAGTTATGCAACAACATTTTAACTATACAGAGTCACAAAGAAATACTTATGTCGCACAACTAGAGCAAGCTATTGTAGATGCAACAAATTTTGCGGAGGAGGGAGTGTAGGCAATGCGTTATATTGAAATGTCAGATGGCCATTTTCTGTTTACTCGGACATTAAAGCCATTGAAGCCATGTATTGGTCATATTCATATTTTACATGGTATGGCGGAGCATAGTGGACGATATGTTAAATTTGCAAATAGCCTAAACGAAGCTGGTTATGCAGTGACAATGCATGATCATCGAGGGCATGGAGAAACAGCAGCCTATAATGGCACACTAGGTTTTTTTGCTGAAGAAAATGGGTTCGATCGCGTCGTAGAGGATGTACATGAAGTAGTAACAATATTACATGAACAATTTACAGATGTACCATTGATTTTATTTGGTCATAGTATGGGATCGTTCATTACTAGAAGATATATTCAATTGTACAGCGATCAAGTGGATAATGTCATTCTTTGTGGAACAGGAAACGTTACAACATTGCATACGATGGGAAATTTAGTAGCAAAAGTATTGGCTAAACAACTGGGTAAAGATACGGAGAGCAGGTTATTAAATAAGCTGAGCTTTGGTAGCTTTAATAAACAGTTCCCGAATTCGAAGACTACGTTTGACTGGTTATGCTCAGCGGAAGACGAGGTACAAAAATATATAGATGATCCGTATTGCGGCTTTATTCCAACAAACCAATTTTTTGTGGATTTAACAACAGGTTTTATGTCGTTAAACCGTAAAAAAGAGATAGCAAAAACAAAAAAAGACTTACCTATATTATTAATAAGTGGTAGTAAGGATCCAGTCGGAGAACAAGGCCAAGGTGTTTACGCTGTCGCACAACAATTGGCAGAAGCGGGCATACAGGATGTCACGGTTTACTTATTTGAGGATAAGCGCCATGAAATCCTAAACGAGGACAATCAAGAGGCAGTCTATCAAGTTTTATTACGGTGGTTAGAAAAATATGATACAAGATAAACTACAGCAGGCAGAGGTCGTAGCAATTGTAGGGCCAACTGCTTCTGGGAAAACGGCACTAAGCATTGAGTTAGCAAAAAAATATAATGGCGAAATTATCAACGGTGACTCCATGCAAGTCTATCGAGGATTAGATATTGGAACAGCGAAAATTACGGAGGAAGAGATGGAGGGTGTACCCCATCATTTACTAAGCTTCAAAGAGCCAACAGAGTCTTTTTCAGTAGCAGACTATCAAAAATTAGTGCGAGCTAAAATTGCAGAAATTCAAGCGTGCGGTAAGCTACCGATTATTGTAGGGGGCTCGGGTTTATATGTGCAGGCAGTACTCTATGATTTTCAATTTACCGAGGAGCAGGTAGATGAGGTGGCACGAAAAGCCTATTATGCAGAACTGGAGAAATTAGGTCCAGAGGCAATGCATGCTAAGCTTAAAAAACTTGATCCACAAACAGCAGAGACGATTCATCCAAATAATACTCGCCGTGTTATACGTGCATTAGAGATGATTGAGCTTAGTGGCGTTTCAAAGGCATCCGAAGCACAAAATCGTGGAGAAGTCCCACTTTACAATCATGTAATCATAGGGCTTGGACAAAATATGTCACGTGAGGTGCTTTATGATCGTATTAACCGCCGTGTTGATATAATGATGGAAAAAGGACTTTTAGAAGAAGTAAAAGGCCTATGGCAGCAAAATATACGAGGTGTACAGTCAATCCAAGCAATCGGCTACAAGGAATTATATGATTACCTTGATGGAAGATGTTCTTTAGAAGAAGCCATTGACAGCTTGAAGCAAAATTCTCGCCGCTATGCGAAAAGACAGTTAACATACTTCCGCAACAAAATGGATGTATATTTTGTTAATAATGGCGAAAAACTTTAATTAATTTCTAAAAATTACTAATTGCTAAATTGGTAGAACATGCTACTATAGGAATGAAGAGGTAGAAAGAGAGCATAGGGAGGCATATTTGATGAAATCAATTAACTTGCAAGATACATTCTTAAACCATCTACGTAAAAACAATGTTTTTGTAACTGTGTTTTTGTTAAACGGATTTCAGTTAAAAGGAACTGTGAAATCCTATGATAATTTTACAGTTTTATTACTAGATGCTGAAAGCAAGCAACATCTTATTTACAAACACGCTATTTCTACATTTGTTCCAGCAAAGCAAATAGATTTTTTAGAAACAGAAGAATAGAAACTTGAGAGTAAAACAGTTAGTGTTCATGACACTAGCTGTTTTTTTGCCCACAGGCTATAATGTAAGAGGAAATCGACATATTGGAGGACTACACAGATGAAAACTATGGATACAACAGAAATATTAGAACTATTAGATGCGAACGAAGATCTATACATTATTGATGTTCGTGAAGATGATGAAGTAGCACAAGGCATGATTCCCGGTGCGCAGCACATTGCTCTTGGGACAATCCCTGAGCGCTTAGGTGAATTAGATGCTACGAAGCCATACATTATCGTTTGCAAGGCAGGCGGTCGTTCAGCAAATGCATGTGCATACCTAGAAGCTCAAGGCTTTGACGTAACAAACCTTGAAGGCGGCATGCTTGCTTATGATGGAGAGTTAGAATTTAAATAATGGTCGATTAAACCTCGAACGCATTATCAAGACCTAAATTGTAAAAATCATAAAATATATAGGGTGATACATATTAGTCATATATAATATGTATCACCCTTTTACTTCTTGCTCAGTAATCGTACCTGACTTAAACGAGGGCAGTTAATAAGGAAAAAATTACATATATAAAATAAGGCCATACATTGTTAAGATTTGATAGGCTACGTATTCTATGGAAAAAATTAGAGTGGGAACGTTTTTACTAACCGTGCAGAATACTATTGAAAAATAATAAGAGTAAAGAATTAGGACATAAGAAGGTGTTTTTTATTGAAAAGAAAATTTCAAAGACTTTAAAACGAATAGAAGAGGATATTAAAAATGATGATTTAGGGAAAGCAAGGGATAGATTACACGGATTAATAGCAACCTTTCCGAATGAATTAGAACTCCGTAAAAAGTTGGGAGACATTTATTTCGAGTTAAAATATCCTGCAATGGCTGGTCGATATTGGTATTTAGAAAAGAATAAGACGCCAGAAATGGTACATGCGTGTATTGAATTTGAAAGCTCTATGGGAAATGACATTAATAATATAGCAAGAGCTTTAAAGTATAAAGGTGATATTGAACTTTTAAAAGGACTGGATTTAGACCCAGCACTTTTATCTATCAATAAAGTAAAAGAAAAATTAGTAGAAGAACCAGATGCTTCAATAGAGGGTGAACATAACTGGATTATTTTTGGTTGTCTTTCAATCATAATTTTAATATTTATTTTTGCATTGGTTGGCATTTATACATTTCTTAAATGGATATTTTAAAATTTCAATAGAGGATAATCGAAAGAGATTTTTTACTAACGAGATGCAATAGCTGAAAAGTGGGGCTGTATTGTATAAGGTACATAGAAATAGTGTTAATTTAAGAAGTAAATATTTCTAATTGTATGGAGCAGTCATGTTGATGAATGAAGTAATGACAAGTGCTAAAGAAATGATTCAAAGGTCTGGGACATCCTATAGGATAACCTCAATGAAAAACTAGATATTAAACTTCCAAAATGGTTGATAGAATTAATGACTACGGTAGAAGTTTGTGATAGTAAATTGGTAGTTCCTCTAGATGAAGAAGCTGAATTGCAATAGAATTCTTGAATCCAGAGAGTATTAGTAAAGAATGTTTATTATATGTTCCAGGATGCGCAGTACATAAAAACGGTTATATTTGTATCGGTTTAGAAATAGGTATTGGAAATCCATACGCAATAAATATACATGAAGGAAATAATCCTCCTGTCTATTTATTAGATCATGAAGACGGTGAAGAGACTGAAATGATAATTGACAATAAACTAACTGTTGTAAACAGATTATCCGACCTTTTCCTAGTTGCAACCATAAAAAAGTAAAATTGTTGAATAGCACTTTTAAGACTTGATTTAGATCATTGAGTTACATACAGTAGCTTTATTTTTGAATAGATAAAGCTCAAATAATTAGTGCTACCCAATATAGCAGTTTTACCGTTTTCCCTAGTTTTACGTTGCAAGAAATGAATATTTTATAGAGAACCCTGTAGCTCATCGGAGAATTTCCGATAAGTACAGGGTTCCTTTATTTAACGAGAAATTCTTTAAATTACTCTGTAATCAGTATCGCCGCTGGGGTGTTAAGCGAGCCAGCTGTAGAAGTATAGACTGAATGTGTAACACTAGTTCCTTTAGGTATAGTAAATGTAGCAATCCGAACACCTTGGGTATTGGAAGCCAATGTAGGAACACCGTAAGTTGGACCATTGTTCCAACGTACAGCGCCGCCGTATGAACCTCCACGACCTGTCAAATAGACCTTTAATGCCTTATCGGCTTGAGTTGGGTTTTTGAAAGTGATATTCGCCTTGTAAATAACACCATAATGCCCCTTATTAGTTGCTACAGCTTCGCTAGGCATATAGCTAGTGTCTTTAGTCATTAAGTTATCATTTTCTCCATTATTTATGGAGAAACTTTTATTGCCGTCTCCGACAGTATATAGAGCAGCAGCGCCATCTGAAGTACCATAGCCGTCGATATTGGAAAAGTTCCAAGAACCACGCGGATGAGTTCCAACTGGTGACACAACTGCATTTTGATTACTACGAAGATCGGCAGTAGTACTTTTAGCAGCTACTGTTCTGACTTTATAAGACATTGGAGAACTAGACGATAACGTAAACTCAATAATTCCACCCACCAAATAACCATTTGGTACTTTCCATTCTTTCACTAATCCAACTTTCCCCGCTGCAATGGAACTATCAACCGGAGAACTAGGCGTTAATGTATTTCCGAGTAAAGCTTTTGCGGCACATTTCCCATGAGCTACAAAGTTGGTAATAGTCTCGACACAGTCTTTAACACCAGAGACTTGATAAGTACTGCCACTTGAACCATTACCAATGGTAACACCGAACTTGATAGTCGCACCTGTGTTATTTAGATGCCAAACAAACATTCGATAAGTTACACTCTTTAATCCAGATGCAGTATCAGCCCAAAGCGTTGCAAAACCATTAGTAAATGGAACAGAGCTACTAATAGTTTCTGGATTATCAGACAAGAAAAAACGTTGATTATTACTTGTTTTACCGTACAATTTTAAAGATGGTACCACATTTGGGATTGTCACAGCAGTTAAATCAGATTGAGAACATGAAGCCATTATTATTTCCTCCTAAAAGTTATTTGAGATGTGAGACTAGTGGATGTCGTTGATTAAGGTTATCCACGAACCTTGTTATCAACGATTTCTCGCACTCATATAATTAAAGTGATTAAGAGGGGGAATAAAACAACCTTCATTTTATTTTTTTTGCAATCGATTAGGCTACTTCAAAATGGTGTAACCGCTGCGACATACGATTATGATCTATGGGGTAACCTACTATCAGCTGAACCAACCGACAGTCGTATAAAAGGACAACCTATTCGCTACGCGGGCTATGTCTACGATATCGAAACAAAGCTCTACTATTTACAAGCTCGTTACTACGATCCAGCAACAGCACGTTTCATCTCTCGTGACCCAGATCCGGGAGACGAAGATGACCCTGTTACAATGAACGGTTACACATATGGGGATGATAATCCTATAACGAAAACAGACCCAGACGGCAAATGGGTGTGGGTTGTTGTTAACGCCGGCTTGTACGCCTTCAAAGTGCTAGCTCGACACAGATGCTAGATTTTAGGAGCAGGAAGAATAGTTTATACCAAAAAAGGTGGTAAAATTAATATAATTGAAGTACTAGATGACCATAATTACCAAAAGAGGCGATGAAAAATGAGTATGAAGCATATAATTTTAGAATTATATTGCTCTAAAAGTACCGCAATTGATAAAGAGATTGAAGAAGTACCTTCATATTGTAAAAATGGATTTGGTGAGCCTGGCTATCACTGTTTTGAAAATGGTTGTAAGCATATTGGATTTACATATGCACCTCATGAAATAGCGTATTCAGCAGAATTTGGAGAAGTGCCCGATTTAGGTGCGTGGATTGGATTTGGTGGTGAGATGGCTCCATTTGATGCTGATGAAAGTAAAATCTCTGAGTTGAAAAAAATATGGGAAGATGTTTGTCGTAAGAAAATCGATGAAGCCTATGATGAGTACTTTAAGAAAACAGGAATAGAAAAAGAAGTATATTTAACCTTGAAGGAAAACTCCTTAAATAACTAAGTAGCCACCTGGCTGTTTTTTTAGTTTTGGTAGTTATAAAAGTAACTATATATTCTTCAACTGCCTATATAATGGCCACATAAAGACTACTTCTTGGTGAAGTGAACCCTGTCAAGTAGACAGTAAAAAAGCACATTTAAGCAGCCTGAGTCCTATATTGATAGGGGTCAGGTTGTTTAATTTCTTTTGGAAACGTTGATTAGATCCTCTTGCAGAGAAGCTAGGGCAGGAGTAGATTTAGGATTAAATATATTTAATTAATTTATTCCTAAGGGCTTACGAAAATCGAAAACAGACGGTGCAACAACGTATCATTATTACTATGATGGTTCTAATTTAGTCCGTGTCACAGATACGAACCAAAAAACGATTTGGGCGATTACTTAAGAACAACGGCAAAGTAGTAAGTCTGACAAACGAAACAGGGGAATCATTCGAATACGTAACGAACCACCGTGGTGATGTCGTACGCATTCTAGACCAAAATGGTACAACTGTTGCAACATACGATTATGATCCATGGGGCAACTTACTATCAGCTGAACCAACTGACAGTCGTATAAAAGGGCAACCAATTCGCTACGCAGGCTATGTCTACGATGCCGAAACAAAGCTATACTATTTACAAGCTCGATACTACGATCCAGCAACAGCACGTTTTATCTCTCGTGACCCCGATCCAGGAGACGAAGATGACCCTGTTACAATGAACGGTTACACATATGGAGATGATAATCCAATAACGAAAACAGACCCAGATGGCAAATGGGTATGGCTCGTTATCAACGCAGGTTTTGCGATCTACGATGGTTATAAAGCGTATAAAGCAGGGAAAAACAAAAAACAAATTGCCTGGGCAGTGGCATCGAATTTTATTGGCATTGGACATGTAAAGTGTGTTTATCGTGCGACAAAGATAATCCGAAATATAAATCACCCAGTAACAACTACAAAAAAAGTTGGTAGTGCATTAAAAAATGATAAATATCATAATTTTAGCAATATAGTTGACAACTATGCTAGGTATGGAACGAAATTTAAGATTAGAGGAGGAGATAAAAGGTACAGAACACTTTATCAAGTAAAGGGAAGTTATAATGGCAAGAAGGGAATATTTGAATGGATTATTGATCCTAAAAAAGGGATGACCCATAGATTATTTATTGCTGGGGGGAAAATAACTGGGAAACCTAATCAACGTGTAAAATAGTGAATGTTAGAAAGGGTTATTTATGGAATATTTAACGATATTGAAAGAGCATAAAATTAACATTAATATTGAAACAATTATAATAGGCTTTAATCAAGGAATTTTATCTGAGCAAGATATAGAAAATATTGCAACAAAATATCTAGAAGAAAACCCAAAATCACCAGTTAATGAAATCATAGAATTAGCATGGGGGAATTTAGAAAAGTATAAAATAATCATATTACTCGAAGAAATAAAAAAAAGAACAGAAATTTCGTTCGATAAAAATTTAGAAATGAAAAAATGGCGATTTAGTAAATTAATAAAAATAAACGAAATGTATAAAGGGGAGGAATTGTTAGAGAAAATTGCTGAGTTATATGCAGAGTTTAACTATCCTGAAGATATGGAAAACCTAATTTATTATATGCCTCCAAAGAAAAGTGTAAAGAATAAATCGAATAAAAAAGTGAACTCAAATAAAAATCTTTTTGTAAGATTTTCTGAGTTTTTAGAAATGGAAAAAGAAATTTTGCTGAAAGTCGGTTAATAAAACAAGGCAGAACAATAATATTTAACTTAAATTTATTAATAGGAGTGATATTTACCGCTTGTTTACGGAGGATTTCCACTTGTTAGCGAAACGGAAGACGATGGTTTTATTTATGGCACAATAACCGACCATTTTGATTTTGAGTGTGAGGAAGATGATAGTTGTACTTCAGGGGACGGGTTTGTTCAAGCACCTGACGGGAGTAGAGCAGGAGCTATATGGGAGATAGAAAAGGAACCCTCTTTATCTATTTGTATTGAGCCAGAAAAAGATAGATGGGGAGTTTACAATGTAAGTTTTGTTAAACCAATAAAATCAATGGATGACTTAATTTTTAATTTTAGAACAGTGTTACCGTTGATAAAAGAGGCATACTACCATGCAAAGGATAGAAAATAAATAGTATTTAAAATGAAGGAAACCCTGTATAGGTGTTTCCTTTATTTTAATCCATCAACAATAATTGGTATGCAAGTAAAGTTCCTACAAGGAGTAAATTATTTAAACAGGCGTATGTAGAAACTGGTGATGGAAAATTTGAAGATTTGGATTTGTCTCCGCAGTCCCTAGGATGTATTAAGGTACAGTTTAGTGAAAAGTAGATTTATAATAATTTTAACTATCTTGCTAAGGAAGAATATAATGAGTTCAAAAAAGATTAGAGGACGCTAAAGAAAATGGAGAAATTTTATTAAATATCTTACTAAGATAACATCGAATTATCCTGTTAGATTGGGGAGATATAGTCTTACATCTTTCTATAAGAAATAAATATTGTTTTAATGTAAAACTAAAATAGACACTTTTAAAGTCCATAATTCGTGTAAAATAATGCGGACATGTTCGGATATATTTGTACATTGTCCGCATTTTTAGCGAGTATAAAGGCGATTACTATTGTACAGCGTAAGGAGTAGATTAAATGAACTATTATGAATTTAAAGTAAAATGGTGTAGAGTTTGTGATCAAGGTTGGGTAGAAATAGTAAAAGATAAAGAGAATCAAAACCTATTACTTCGATGTTCTGAATGTGAGTCACAATGGGATGGTGTGGAAGAATTATCTAGTGGTAAATTTAAAAAAGATGAGGTGGAGGTAATAAAGCCTGAAAGGAAAGAAATAATAAAAAAGGGCTGGGTTAAACACATAACTTTAGGATAGGGAATCTCTGAGTTCCAGATGAGACCGTGGATATAAAGTGGGTTGATTTTTAGGAAACATAGTAATTACACCGCATGTAGAGATCAGAAGAGTGGGGAATAACCTTAGAAACTATTTGTAGTGACGTTGAACAATAGGATATCACCGTTGATAAAGGTATTGAAGAAACTAGAATATTTATGGAAATGGATAAATCACTTTAGGTAGAAATAGGCACCAAAATTGGTCCAGTTAAAACGGCTTCTTTGGGGGGTGTAAAGTGGATATATTCATCAGATTGGCGATTTAGATGATTTAAATAAAGTATATGCACTACTCAATCATGCATCTGATATGCAAGAAATATTTTTTATCCAATGATAGATGGGGAAAATTGTTCGAGTGTTGAAAGTTTATTTAAAGAATTTGCTATAAATTTTAAATTCCCGGATTATAAAATCGCTTTTATCAGGGGCGTTTGGCATGCCTCCCTTTTATGTTCAATTTTTCTTTCGGTTAAAAAAACTTCTTTTATGTACACCATAACAACCAAAGAAAGACTAGGCTTCCTTGTGAGCCTAGTCTTTTTTGATAATAAAGCGGATAGGATTACGAAAGTGACAGATAAAGTCCTCGAACTGACGGAAGTTCGACATATACCTCATTATTTTTTTGGAATGGAGAATGAGATGGTTGTGCCTTGACCAATGACACTGTCTACAACTAATTCCACGCCAAATAATTGCTTCAGGCGTTGTTCCGTATTTATGAGCCCTACGCTCGTTTTCTTGTGAGAAGTCTTTGGCTCAAATCCAACACCATTATCTGAAATGCCTATTGTAAAATGGTCTTTTACTTCTTGAATAGAAATGGTCACAGTACCACCCTCCCGTAGCGGTAAAATGCCATGCTGAATAGCATTTTCGACAAGGGTTTGTATGGAAAGCGGAGGAACAAAGAGCTCCATTTCATTTGGCAAATCCCAAACTACATGTACCCTGTCACCAAAGCGTATTTGTTCAATGGCAAGATAGGCACGAACAAGCTTTAATTCATAGTCAATGGGCACGACTAAATCGACATTTTGGAAATCGAAGCTTGTTTGTAGATAGTCACTAAAGGCAAGTAGTAATTCTTCCATTTTCTCTTCATCTATTCCATGTAAAGAAATAATAGAGTTAATCGTATTGAAGAAAAAGTGTGGCTGAATTTGTGCCTGAAGCCATGCAGCCTCAATGCGCAGACGTTCCTCACTAGATTGCTTAACTTGAATAAGCGCTTGAACACGTGATTTAAGCTCCATATATTCCATTGGTTTTTTTACATAATCATTGGCACCACTTAAAAATGCTAGTCGAATATCTTCACTTTGTTGTCGAGCTGTTAAGAACAATAAAGGTAGCTCTGAGATAGAGAATTTTTCACGAATATGCTTGGCCAAGTCATAGCCAGACATATGCGGCATCATAATATCAGAAATAACTAAATCATAGTTATTGTTTTGAAGCATATCGAGAGCCTCTGCCCCACTTAAAGCCGTTTCTATTTCAAAGGAATCCGTTGAAAATGCATTGACAAGTACTTGTAAGTTTACAGCGTCATCGTCAACAATGAGAATTCTTGCATGGCTAGTTACTAAAGAGTTTGTTTCTGGAGTAGCAGCAATATTGTATTCTCTCGAAAGATCATATTTGATGGATGCAGGATCCTTCTCAACATTTAATTCACTGTCTTCCACATTCTGCGACTTCGCTAATGGTAATGAGAAAGTAAAGGTTGAGCCCCTACCAACAGTAGACGATACCGACATTGTTCCACCATGTAAGGAAACAAGCTCTTGGCAAATGGTTAAGCCTAATCCAAGTCCGCCACCAATGGAAGTCATTGTCGAATCCACTTGTTCATATGGCTCAAATACGCTTTCTTGCATATTTTTATCAATACCAATCCCCGTATCTGTAACGGAGATGTATAGTTGTTTCCCAACTACTTGGGCATCAATCGTAATGGAACCTTGTTCAGTGAATTTAATGGCATTATGAATTAAGTTCGCAAAAATTTGAATTAGCCGTGTCTCGTCGGCAAAAACAAATGGCGAATTACTGGGTATACGTACGATAAGTTCAATTGGCTTTCCTTTCAGCATAAAACGAAACATATTGCTGACCCCACTTGCGATTTTATAAGCATTCAAAGGTTTTAGTTGTAGTTGAAGAGTTTTTTCTTTTAACTTTACTAAATCCAATAAATCATCTAACAAGTGGGTCATATGGTTTCCGATTCTTACCATTAGTTTTAAATCATTTTGATCGTCTTTATCTACCTGCTTAGCTAACATCGTTTGGGCAATACTCATCATGCCATGCAAAGGGTTGCGCAGTTCATGAGAGGTATTTGCCAGAAAATAATCTTTTGTAGTTATTTCTTTTTTTAATTTCGCAGAAAGCTTTTCTGTTTGTAAGGTTGTTTGAAAATAACTTGTAAACCAAAATCCAGATAATGCAGTTATTCCAATTAATATATCAAAAGGATAATGACTATAAGGGAACGCTGTATTCTGTCTTAAAGGTAAAAATAATGAATTGGTTGCCATTGCTGTTCCTGTTAATAATAAAAATATGACGCCTTTTTGACCTTTTAAAGCTATAATCAATGTGAAAATAGTTATAATAATAGGAGAGACGATAAAAAGTACTATAAATATCATTTTGGTTTTAAAAATATATTCAATGGGAGCTACTACAATAAATAATAAATAGAAAGCACATACCGTTGGGACAATAGTTAATATTTTAGGCTTAGAGTATTCCTTCATCAATTCACGTAGTAATAAAACAAAAAATAACGCATTATGTATATAAGAGAAATAGGTTAGTTTGTTTGCCCAAATCCAATTTATTGGTAAATAATTAAATAATATTCTATTGCTTGAAGTGAGTACCGTTAAACAAGCTGAAATAGTAATCATGGCAAAATAAAATAAAGTTTTATTTCGAATGCCCATACCCCAAAGTAAAATTGCAAATAGTACGTAAATTAGAAAGACTAGGCAAACGGCCATTTGAGTTTCAATGGAAAAAGACTTCGATTGTTCCATTGAGTGTAGATCGCCAAGAATAATTTCCCGTTGAAACCCACCTTGTACATAAGGATTTGTTTGAACACCTTGTATAATAATTTCGCTTTCAATAGTATTAAGCGTAAAATAATAAGTTATAGGTCTGCCAATCGGGGCAGTTTGAGTATGACTCGTTGTAAGATTTCCTAGTCCTCCAATGAATTGACCGTTTATATAAAGCTCATAGGGTGCTAAACCTTCAGGGATCGTAATGCCATACATCTGTGGTGAAGAATGTTCTTTTAAAATTTTTAAACGATATGAACCATAATGAACTTTCTCATTATTTTTAAAATATTGATCCCAAGATTCTGGTTGATTCGTATAAACCTTATTTTGATCAACTGATTGGGCATTTTCTGAAGCGAGGAGGACGTTAGGATAGAATTCCCATTCCCTCTGTAGCTTAACTATGAAATTATGGCTTGTATCAATACTTCTTAAATCCACCGTTCCTTGTATAGCTTCAACTCCTGTTGCAATGTTAGTGAAATTCATCCAAGTAAAATGTAAAAAAGTTAGAAAACAAAAGAATAACCCAGAAACTATAAAAATAGTATTTCTTTTGGAAAATATTTTATTTTTCATCATAAATAATAGTTTACGACAAAAAAGTTTATTTTTCCTTCAAAAGTAATGGTTTTTTTAAAATAAAATAATAGATGTTGTGATAAGGTTGGATTTTTGCTATTTCATTCATAGAACTAAACCTTTTGATCAGATAAATTGTATAGAACCATCTGATAATCTAAGGAATGTTGTGAATCTGGTAATGAGAACTTAAATGTGGACTCTTAAGAAAGATGAAATCTGCAATGTAACTAAACTTAAGCCTAGTTCAAGATCACCATTAATTAATAATCTGAATCCGAGTAGTATCTGCTAAGAAAGGTGGTAAATCTTTCAGTATGTTAATAAGCTCTATTGGCTTTTCTTTGATCATAAAAAGGAAATACAGGTTATTAATTTAGCGAGGTTATATACCTTTTTCAGATGAAGCGTAGTAAGATGATTAGCATTAAAGGAGAATATGTTATGAAGATTGTGATAGTAGATGATGAGCATCTACCATTAAAAAGACTAAAAAACTTACTTGAAAAAAGTAATGTCCCGGAAATCGACATAGTTGGAGAATATACAAATTCTCTAGAAGCGATTGCTCAAATACAAACTCTTCAACCTGATGTTGTATTTTTAGATATTGTAATGCCTGATATGGACGGACTAGAACTTAGTGAAAAAATTCAAGAACTGTTACCAAACGTGGAAATTGTCTTTACTACAGGCTTTGATAAATATGCGATAGATGCTTTTAATTTGCATGCTATAGATTATCTACTAAAGCCTGTGCAAAAGATACGTTTACACAAAACATTGGAACGACTTCAACGGATTATCGAAAAGAATCAGCCAAACACAACTGAGCAAAAAATGATTCAGCTATTGGGGGGGCTGAAGATAGTAATGGCAAATGGTGATGCACACGTAATGAAGTGGCGTACATCAAAAGCAAAAGAATTGTTTGCTTATATGCTTACCCATCGTAATGAAATAATTCATCGAGACCTTATTTTGGAGCTATTTTGGCCAGAAATTGATATGGAAAAGGCCATTAAACAGCTTTATACAGTTATTTATACCATCCGTCAAACTTTGGGGAATTATGGGTTAGATGGAGTGAAAATCGCCAGTCCATTATTGAATTCAGGCTATAAATTATTGATAGAAAATGTTGTAATCGATGTAGAGCAATGGCTAACACAATTAAAATCTTTACCACCACTCGAACAGGGTACAACAAAGGAGCATGAGCAAGTATTTCAAAGTTATACAGGGGATTATTTAGGGGATAGCGATTATTTATGGTCGGAAAGCGAAAAAGAACGACTAAGACGTTTATGGGTATCCCATGCGCAACAATTAAGTGAATATTATATTAAAAATGAGAACTACCTTGCTGCTTTGAAGGTTCAAGAAAAAGTGCAGTTATTTTCCCCTGATGAGGAAGATAGCTATTTTACGTTGATGAGGCTCTATCATTTACTGAACAATGCAGCTGCTGTTGAGGAGCAATATTGGCTATTAAAGAACATGCTAAAGGATGTAGCAATGGAGCCAAGTGAGGAAGTTGAAAGATGGTATCGAGGCTTTAGAAAAATGAGTGCGATTTCGCTGGTAGAAGTTTTAGGTTGATACGAGTATGAAAAAGGTTAGACATAACTGGTCAAAAACTTAAAAAATGGTTCATAAGATCACATTCTTTAGCGTGAGGCTTCCTTCTCTTCATAACTTACCCCTCCTTAAAACCGTTCAACTTTGTTCAAAAGAAATTTCCTTTTATAATAAAAAGATATTTGGTATTAGTAAATATTTACTTGTTTAATCATAAAAAGAAAACCAATCAGTTGTGCTATATAAGAAGACTTGTAAAGTTAATAAAAATTTTATGAGAAAAAAGGCGATGTGAAATAACGACATTGCCTTTTTTGTTGTAGAAGCTTGTATAACCAATGTCTAAAGAGCACATTGTGACTGTAAAGGTTTTGTATAGGTCGATATTTTATAGTTAAAAGTCAAGGAATCTGTCGAAAAAACCCAGATATCTTGGATAGATATAGTTCATACAAGGAGGTTGAGAAGTTTTATTCTAAAAAACTATGATACTTTTTCAAAGATTGGAGGAACAAACTTACAAACTAAAAAGCAACGAATATGGTAGAAACGATTGCTTAACAGATTTCTTGCCACAGCATTAGTCACGAGTAGCGTTCCTTGTGTTACTCCACAAAAAGCAAAAGCAGCTCCTACTGTTAGTTAAGTAGGGTCACATTGGGTATAAATGATGGACTTTGATTTTGTATCTTATAGAGATATTGAGAAAAGTTCAAAAGTGATAGCGGTGCAAGAAGCAGAAATAAATTGAAAACAACTAGAAGTTTTTGATGGAGGTTTAAAGGTGCAAACGAAACAGAAGAAATGGTGGCAACGTTCTTTAGCATTGATGCTCTCGCTCGTACTAATCGTCAGCAGTTTTACGATGATAGGAGTTCCTGAAAAGGTGCAGGCGGCGGAGCTTCCTAAGGAAGTTTATGTAGCTAATAATGGTGATGATGCAAATGGTGATGGGACTTCAGCGAATCCGTATGCGACATTGAACAAAGCTTATTCAGCTATTCCTATCAATGGTGAGGGAACTATCTATATCAAGGATGATATTGAGATAGGTAATGACAATATAAAATATACTACATTTAATGCAAATAAAACAGTTACACTAACTTCAGAAAGCTCGACTCCTGCTGTAATTCAGCGTACTGGTAACCATAGTAATGCCTCATATGATGTAATCGTATCTGTTACGAATGGTACAATTATTTTAAAAAATATTATTTTTGACGGTGGTGCCAAAGAGCTCACTCCTCCTAAAAGTCAAGGAAGATTAATTAATGTTCAGGGGAATACGGCAAAATTGATTATTGATGACGGTACGATTATACGTAACAATATCACTGGAAATGTCATATATATGTTTCCGGGAACTATAAAAATGATTGGTGGGGAGATTAAAGAAAATGGTAGTACTACAAATAAAAGTGGTGCAATCATTTTAAGTAATGCTGCGTCAACATTCGAGATGACTGGAGGCGAAATCACTAGCAATATTGGTGGTGGAGTTGATGTGAACGCTGGTAAAATTTCTATTTCGGGCGATGCAGTCATCACGGGGAATACAAAAGGGGAAGCTGAGCAAAATGTTTATTTGAAAGCTCCTTCACTTCTTACTTTAGACGGTAACTTTACTGGAAAAGCTGGAATTACCGCTCAAGATCGTATGATTGTGGGAAGTCAGTTTGGACAAGCAACAGAAGCCGGTTTGAAAGGGCTTGGGAATCTATATGCCGATAACAATCCAGATCTTTTTGCTGCCTATGATGGAGCGAATAGTTTGATATGGGGGGCATTGGCTTTAACCTCGCCAACAGGCACAGTGACAACAGGTAAACCAACATTTACAGGTACAGCCGCACCAGGCTCGGAAGTTACTGTAAAAGTAGGAGATATCACCTTAACAGCAACAGCAGATGCAGATGGAAACTGGAGTGTAACACCAAGCACAAATATTCCAGATGGAGTGTATAAAGTAGGGGTAACCGCATTAAAAGGTGAAACGTATTTTGGTCCGGTAACAAAAGAGATTACAATAGATACAAAACAATATGTAGACTATGTAGAAGTTTCAGAAGTTACAGAGATTCTTCCAAACAGCGTGACATACGATAGCTCTACAGGTAAATTTACTGTACCAACAGATCTAGATTCATTCACATTCAAAGATGGTACTAAACAAATGCAAGCTACAAAAGAAAAAGATGGTACATGGGTGTTTACTGAAGTACCAGCTGTTGATAAAACAGCGCTTCAAGCAAAAGTAGCAGCAGGTTTAAATGAATCAGACTATACAACAGACACATGGGCTGCTTACGAAAAAGAATTAGCAAAAGCTCAAGCAGTATTAGGCAATGCCAATGCAACACAAGCAGAGGTGGATAAAGCGTTAGTTGATTTAACAACAGCCCAACAGGCATTACAAAAAGTATCGGGTGTTGATAAAGCGCCACTTCAAGCTAAAGTAGATGAAGCAAAAGGTTTAGTCGCATCAAAGTACACGCCAGAAACATGGGCAAACTACCAAAATCAATTAAAAGCAGCGCAAGCCGTATTAGACGATGTGGATGCAACACAAACAGAAGTGGATGCGGCACGCGAAGCATTAACAGTAGCTCAAGACAAGTTACAAAAAGTATCGGCTGTTAATAAAGCGCTACTTCAAGCTAAAGTAGATGAAGCAAAAGGTTTAGTCGCATCAAAGTACACGCCAGAAACATGGGCAAACTACCAAAATCAATTAAAAGCAGCCCAAGCTGTATTAGACGATGAGGATGCAACACAAACAGAAGTGGAAGCGGCACGCGAAGCATTAACAGCAGCTCAAGACAAGTTACAAAAAGTATCGGCTGTTGATAAAGCGCTACTTCAAGCTAAAGTAGATGAAGCAAAAGGTTTAGATGCATCAAAGTACATGTCAGAAACATGGGCAAACTACCAAAATCAATTAAAAGCAGCCCAAGCTGTATTAGACGATGAGGATGCAACACAAACAGAAGTGGATGCGGCACGTGAAGCATTAATAGCAGCGCAAGACAAGTTACAAAAAGTATCGGCTGTTAATAAAGCGTTACTTCAAGCTAAAGTAGATGAAGCAAAAGGTTTAGTCGCATCAAAGTACACGCCAGAAACATGGGCAAACTACCAAAATCAATTAAAAGCAGCCCAAAAAGTATTAGACAATGCCAATGCAACACAAGCAGAAGTGGATCAAGCGTTAGCTGACTTAACGGCAGCCAAAAATGCTTTAAGACCTGCTTTAACAACACCAGGTCTAGGCTCATTAGTACCATCACAAGGTGTATTAAGTCCAAGCTTCTCATCAGAAGTGACAAATTATACAATGAACGTTGATTATGCAACATCACAATTATCGTTCTTAGCAACAACAATTAACCCAGGTGCTTCAGTGACGACAACTGTTAATGGGCAGCCAGGTACTCTTGAACAAATTCCTCTACAAGTAGGGGAAAATGTAATTGTCATCACAGTGACAGAATCAAATGGTGATGTGAGACACTATACAATTAAAGTATATCGTGAAGCATACACAGGCGGTGGCGGTGGAGGTGGTACATGGACGCCGAATCCAACACCACCAACAACGACTGAACCGGGCACGACAACAACGAAAATAAAAGTGGCATTAGAAATTGATGGCAACAACCCACTGGAAAAAACAACGGTGGAAATTGAACGTACAAAACATGCCAGCGGTGAAATCACAGACTTCGTGGCATTAACAGAAGCGAATGCCCAAGAAGCTGTAGAAAAAGCACAACAAATTGGCAATAACATCGCACGTATCGTCATTCCAGATGTTAAAGATGAAGTGGATAAAATAACAGTAGAAATTCCAAAGCACTCTCTAAAATTACTACGTGAAAACGGATTATCGTTAGAAATTGCCACAGAGAATGGATTGATTGCGATTCCACTAAGCTCGATGAACGGTGTGGATGACAACTTCTACTTCCGCTTAGTACCTGTGAAGAAGGAAAGTGAGCGCAAGGCAATTGAAGAACGCGCTAGAGTGGAAAAAGTTGTCCGTGAATCACTACAAAGCAAAAATGTACGTGTAGTAGCTCGTCCAATGACGATTGAAACGAATATGCCAAGTCGTCCGGTACAAGTGACACTACCACTAAAAGACTTGAAAGTGCCAACAGCCTCAGCAGAGCGTCAAGTATTCTTAGACCAATTAGCGGTGTTTATTGAACATTCGGATGGCGAGAAAAAAGTTGTATTCCCTGAGATGGTGACAATGCCTAATGGAGAACTTGGTTTACGCTTCATAGTGGACAAGTTTAGCACATTTACAGTTATTCAATTCGAGAAATTAACAGTAAGTAAGCATGAGGCTTATATTAAAGGCTTCCCGAATGGTACGTTTGGTCCTGAGAAAAACGTGACTCGAGCGCAAGTAGCAACGATGATTGCACGTATCTTAGGCTACACAGATGACCAAACAGTAGATTATGCACCATTCAAAGATATTCCAAGTAATCATTATGCAGCAGGAGCTATTGCATTTGTGAAAGAGCGAGGCATTATGAACGGGGATATGAATGGTAATTTCCGTGCAAACGAGAACATTACACGTGCACAAATGGCAACAGTGGTTGCGAACTATAAGCACCTACAAATAGAAGAAGATGTAGAGTTAACATTCAACGATACAAAAGGTCATTGGGCACAATGGATTATTGAAGCAAACCGTATCGCCGGCATTATTAACGGTCGTCAAGATGGAAGCTTCGCACCAGACGAGCACCTAACACGTGCGCAAGCGGTTGTCATGATGAACCGTATGTTTGAACGTGGTCCATTACATGGTGTCACAAAACCAAGCTTCTTAGATACTCAAGCAACACATTGGGCATTTAATGAAATTGAAGAAGCCGCAAATGCTCACGCTTATATTATTAATGAAGATGGGGAAGAACACCTTTCAAAATGATGAACAATAAATACAAACACCTCTTTAATGGAGTGTTGTAATTATTGTGAGGATCAAAGGTACAACTATGAAAAATGACTAGACATCCTTTGTCTAGTCATTTTTCCGTTTAGCCACTTTTTTAGAAACTGTAATTACAGATGTAGTACTTGTTTGGGTGTAGGTACTTGTGATTGCTGTTCTCGGAATGTTTCAATCCTGGAACGGAAGTCCTCATAATATCCTCTTATTAGTTTAGTCTATTTAATGTAGACGAGGGTTTTTCTTATACATTCGAGTTGATATAAGATTGAAGGAGTTCGTTATTGTTTGGTAAAATGTGTTATGATTGCAATATGCAAGGAGGGATTCATATGTATCGAACAATAGCACCCCCAACAATGCCTTTACAGTAGAATCTGCTGTTTAGGCATTCAATAAAAGCTTGCTAATTCTCAATAGATTCTACTGTATATCGAACACTATATACATGTAGAAAGTAGGAATTAGAAATGAGCGGAAAACTATCTTTTATATTATCAATGATTATTTTTGGAGCTGTCGGTGTTTTTGCAAAATATATTAAGTTGCCTTCAAGTGAAATTGCCTTTTGGATGAGTCTCATTGGCTCTATTTTTTTACTATTGGTGTTCCTTTCTAAAAAAGAGAGATTTACGAAAACAACTATTTTGCAAAATAAATGGCCGTTGGTACTTTCGAGCTTTGCCTTATGTGGTAATTGGATTTTCCTTTTCCAGGCGTACAAGGAAACAACCATCGCCAATGCAGCTCTAAGCTACTATTTTGCTCCAGTACTAGTGATTTGTTTGTCACCAATCATTTTAAAAGAAAAAATAATATTGAAAAAAATTTTTTATGTTTGTGTTGCATTAGTAGGACTGTATTTTATCGTTCAAAGCCAAACTACCGAAACAAACGAACATTATATTGGTATTGTCTACGGCCTTATTGCAGCTTGCTTCTATGCAGTAGTAACATTCACCAATAAGTATATTCGTGGATTAAAAGAGCCTGATAATACGATTATTCAACTTACTTTAGCAGCGTTATTCCTTGCTCTTTACCTTTTTGGGACTAATGGGTTCCAAGTAATGCAAATCGATATAAAATCAATTAGTTTACTGATCGCATTGGGCATTGTCCATGCTGGAATCGGCTTCTATCTGTTCTTTTTTGGAATGCGTCATCTAAAAGGGCAAAGTATAGCTATATTAAGCTATATTGATCCACTAACATCATTAGTGATTTCGACGATGATTATAGGAGAAAAAATGGCGCCCCTACAAATACTAGGCGCTATCCTTTTGCTCGGCGCAACATTTCTGAGTGAATTAGATAAAACAAAGACGATATCACAACAATAGATGGACAGGAAGCTTCCTAATGCTTTTTTGGCAGTAGGGAGCTTTTTCGGATATGGAGCATAAAGAGTTGAAAATAGCCATATCAAATTTTAATCATAAATTAGAGTGCTTCTAAAAAAATTGACATTTAGACTCTTGCGAAATACAGTTAAGTATAGTTAACTAAACTAAAGGATAGTTTAGAATAGGAGTTGAGATGATTGAGGTTTTTTGAAGGGGTTTTAATAGCAGTTCATATTTTGTGGCTTTGTTTATTTCTCTATAGATTTGATGTGAAAGTAAAAATAATCACTAATGTCATCGCGCTTATCCTTTTGGTTATTCATTTGGGGCTTGAGGGTTACCGATGGCAAATGGGATTAACCTACATATTATTTATTCTTTTAACTGTATTCACAATGAAGCTATTCATAAAAAGTAACATAGAAAAAGCCACAATTGAAAGAGCGAAAAAAAATAAAAGGAAGGTCAAGAAGTAAAATGTACCCTATAGGATAGACACTTTAAAAAGGTCATCTTATAGGGTCTTTTTGGTTTTTAAGTTTATAATAAGAAAAACAACTATCGGAGCGTAC
>NZ_JAQZSD010000043.1:0-37457 GCF_028674935.1 Lysinibacillus sp. CNPSo 3705
CATGTCACGCCGAGGAAACTGTTGGGATAATGCGCCACAAGAATCATTCTTTGGGCATTTTAAAGATGAAACAACTATTAGAGCATGTGAATCGTTAGAGGAAGTAAAAAAAGAAATTAAGAGTTATATGATTTATTACAATCATTATCGGGGGCAATGGAATTTAAAAAAGCTACCGCCTGCAAAATACAGACAGCAGCTTCAAAAAGTTGCCTAACCTTTTTTTAAATGTCCTTTACAAAGGGTACATTTTATAGTTTCAGATGCCTTTTTTACATATAGTAGTTCTCCATCATTTCGAGCCGATAATCCCATGGATCGTTCATCGAAATAAATTGAGCAAATGCCTTACTTTCCTTTTTACGATCTGCACGTGCCTTTGCTCGTTCAGATGCCGTTTCATGTAGTTTTGTCTCCTCTACTGTTTCTGGGATAACAGATGGAACTGGGGTTGGTTTATTATTTTCATCTAATGCAACAAAGGTTAATAATGCTGTTGCTGCTACCTTACGTTCTCCTGTTTTCAAATTCTCAGAAATGACCTTTACGAAAACTTCCATTGAAGATGTCCCTGTCCACGTTACATAAGATTCGAAATAGACAGAATCGGTCGGGCGTATTGGATGCAAGAAGTCTACAGAATCCGTTGAAGCTGTCACACAATCTCTACGGCTATGCTTAGCAGCGGAAATTGAAGCTACTTGATCGATGTCACTCATCAAACGACCGCCAAACAGTGTATTATGATTGTTAATATCATTCGGAAAAACTCGACTTGTACGCATAACTCTAGAATCTTTACAATATTTAAAGTTTTTATTCACATCTATTCCCCCTAAAAACAACTGTTTATTTCTACTATATTGCTCTATTTTTCCATAAAAAGCAATTAAATTATCGGAAAATTAAGAATTTTTAACTGTTGTTTTTTTAATTCTCTGGACAAGATACGCTACTGCTTCCTATGCCATATATTAGCTGTATATGGGAGGGAGAAAAATGGTAAGACGTAGACAACAACAAGCCCCAAATGGAGAAGGAAATTTCCTAGCTGGTGAAGAAGCTGGTCTCCTAGGTGAAGATACAGGTATTCAAAGTGGAGATATAACCTCTACTAAAGTAGAATTAATATCTTCTATGGTTTTGACAATAGGGTATTCATTAGCAACCCTCTCCACCATTTTAGCATTGCAGGAAGAAGAGGCAAATGAACAAGCAAGAACATCCGACGCGCGAAATCAAAGTGTACAATTTAGACAAATGCATAAACATTTATCACATCTCAACAATCGTCTAGATTCCATTGAACGGAAACTCAATCGATATTAACAAATACATACCCCATAAAAACCGCTACTTATAAAAAGCCGCGATTCTCCGTCATAAAAGAGAATCGCGGCTTTTTTTACTATAATATGATAATGAGCTTTCAGTCTTCTTCCCTTTTTTACAGCTATACATACCAATATTGAAGGAACGTCATCTATTGTACCAAGATAGAATTCGTTATTACCTAGTTTTAAATCCCCTTCAACACTATGCGCTGCCTCTCCACTGTTAAGGAAGAAATCGTGTTCAGTATCTTTTCGTTTGTGAAACCGTATACAATACAAAACGACACATTTTGTACAAAATTGCTTTCACACTCATTATATTGATATATTTCTATAATTTTTTCAAGAATATTGCTTAAAAATCTTCATAGATTAAAAAATGGGATCATTTATCCCGGCAAGAATGCTTTAGCGCAAAGGATTTTTTTACGAAAGCGTAGCACAGCACGGTGTTGGTCACCCAGGCGTTTCACAGAATGAAAGTTCTTATACCTGAGTCCCCCTATTTCATTGATATATGTGGACCCACTGAAAGAAGTTAAACAAGCCTTCGATTCATTGGAGATGAAGCATAGTGTTACATAGGCATTCAATTTCCCTTTGTGAATTATTTTTACTATACTTAAAGGAGAAATAATCGAGAGGAGTGTTAAGATGCAAGAAGTACAAGTAAAGACGTTGCAGGAATTATTGAATTCTTTCGCCAACAAAGACGTTTATATTCATCTTGAGACGACAAACGGTTCTTATGCAGCACACTATGATGAAAAATTTTTCAATGCAGGTGCTTTTATTCGCAATGCAAAAATCAACTTTGAACTTGCTAAAGTGGTAGATGATTCACCCCATCGTGTCGGATTAAAAATGGCACATGGCTGGGTTTATGCTCAAGGCATCACACATTTTGAATTAGATGATTTAGGCCGTTTATTAATGGCTGGACTAGACTATTCAGGTAAATTGGCGATTGCACTCGAAATTAGCGAAACGCCATTTACTTACTAAGGGGGACGACTTTTTGAATTTACAACCACAGCGTCATATTTTAATTGTTTACCCTCACCCAGATGATGAGGCTTTTTCAGTTGCTGGAACAATTGCCTATTATACAAAGAAAATGAATACACCGGTTACATATGCCTGTTTAACTTTAGGTGAGATGGGGCGTAATTTAGGAAACCCACCTTTTGCAACACGTGAATCTTTGCCAGAAATTCGACGTAAGGAGCTTGTTGCAGCAGCAGAGGCTATGGGAATACAAGATTTACGTATGCTTGGTTTCCGTGATAAAACGATTGAATTTGAAGACGATGAAAAAATGGTAAAGCTTGTTGAAGGTTTAATTGAGGAGCTAATGCCTTCTCTTATCTTTACGTTCTTACCTGGTTTTGCAGTGCATCCTGACCATGAAGCTACAGCACGTGCCGTAGTGGAAGCTGTTCGTCGTATGCCAAAAGCTGCACGTCCACAAGTGTTAGGTTGTGCCTTTGCAAATGATACGATCGAAAAAAATGGAGAGCCACATGTTGTCAACGATATACGTGAAATGAGGATGGATAAAATTAAAGCATTACAAGCACATGCATCTCAAACTGCTTGGATGATGCAAGAAACAGAAAAACGTGTTGATAACGGCGAGCCAATGAGTGAAAGCTGGCTTAATATTGAAAAGTTCTATATTGTAAATCCTGATCAATATGTAAAATAACAATAAAACGGTTCTGTCTTCTTTCTTCATTGAGAACAGAACCGTTTTATATTAAGCGACCCTCATCTTTTTTAAAAAATGAATAATGAAAGTTATTGAGAAAATAATAATTAACACCACAAAAAACATATAATGTGGAACGTGAATACCGATGACGCTGGCTAGCATTTTCAGTGCAATAATCCCAATAATAATGAATGCTGTTGCCTCTAATTCTGGTATTTTTTCTATAACGATTAAAAATAAGCCAGCAATCGTTCTCATCATTAAAATACCTAACATTCCCCCGATTAGTAATATCCAAATTTGATTGGATATCGCAAAAGCAGCAAAAATCGCGTCAATTGAAAAAGCAATATCCATCAGTTCCACAGAAATAACAGTTGCCCAAAAAGTTCCAAAAAGGCGAACCAACAGCCCTGTTTTTTTCATCTCTTTAGTACTATCCACTTCCCCTATCTGTAAGAAATGAGCAACACATAGCCAACCTAAATACAGGGCTCCTAGCAATTTAATAAACCAAAATTCTACCAAATAAACACCTATCCCGATAAATAAAAATCGGAAAAAATAGGCCCCCAACATACCGTACATTAATGCCCGTTTGCGTTGCTTGTTTGGCAAATGCTTTACTAGCACTGCTAATACAAGTGCGTTATCTGCTGAGAGTAAACCTTCTATTATAATTAGTGTTGATATTAACCCCCAAGAGACAGGGTCAGTTAAGATCTCTTTCCACATTTCCCAATTGAAAAATTGCATGTATGTAGATAGAATTCCTTGAATGATTTCCAATTACATACCCTCCTACTTGTCCTAAGGTATTCTATTATATGCTTGACCATTTTTGTTATGAGGAAATGTGTGCACCCTTTATTTCTACAAAAAATTCTCGCAAAAATTTAATTATTCTGCATTTTGTAGTTTCCTAGATAAAACAGACACCGAAAATTTAGAATTTACTAAAAATTAATAACAAAAAGCTTATAATATGTGCTATCATAGGTAAATGTTTTATACGTATACGGAGGATGAATATTATGGAAGCTGCTGACACTAGAACTGTGCAGGTAGAAAATATCTTGATTGCACATCATTTCTTAAAAGACGTAGTGGTGCATACGCCGCTACAAAAAAATGACTATCTATCCGAGAAATATGGAGCTACTATTTATTTTAAACGCGAAGATTTACAGCATGTACGCTCATTTAAACTTCGTGGTGCTTATTATAAGATTAAAAAAATTGAAGAAGAGGCTCGTAAAGTTGGCGTCGTTTGCGCGAGTGCGGGTAATCATGCCCAAGGTGTGGCCTACGCTTGTGCTCAATTGAAAATTCAGGCAAGTATTTTTATGCCTCAAACAACACCTAAGCAAAAAATTGACCAAGTGCGTATGTTTGGTCGTGATTATGCAGAAATTATTTTAGCAGGTGATACCTTTGACGATGCTGCAGAAAGCGCATTTGCTTACTGCGATGAACACGATAAAATCTTTATTCACCCATTTGATGATTTGGATGTCATTGCTGGACAAGGAACGGTCGCTGTTGAAATTATGAATGACATGGAAGAACCGATTGATTACGTGTTTGGTAGTATTGGTGGCGGTGGCTTAATGTCAGGTGTTTCTGCCTATGTGAAAAACCTTTCCCCTAAAAGCAAAATTATCGGTGTTGAGCCTACCGGGGCGGGCAGTATGAAGGCTGCTTTTGCAGAAGGCGGTGCAGTGGCACTTGATTGGATTGACAAATTTGTAGACGGTGCTGCGGTAAAGTGTGTCGGTAACCACACATATGACGTTTGTCGTCGCTACTTAGACGATATCGTACTAGTACCTGAAGGAAAAGTATGTACAACGATTTTAAATCTTTACAATAAACACGCTATTATCGCAGAGCCTGCTGGAGCATTATCAGTAGCAGCACTCGACTCCTACAAAGAGGAAATTAAAGGGAAATCAGTCGTTATCATCATTAGTGGTGGTAATAATGATATCGATCGTATGCAGGAGATTAAAGAAAAGTCTTTAATTCACGAAGGCTTACTTTACTACTTCATCGTTAGTTTCCCACAACGTGCAGGCGCACTTCGCCAATTCCTTACAAGTGTGCTAGGTCCAAATGATGACATTACAACTTTCGAATATACAAAGAAAAACAACAAAGAAAGTGGTCCTGCCCTAGTCGGTATCGAACTTGGCAATCGTGAAGACTTCGAAGGATTACTCGTTCGCATGGATGAATTCGGCTTCAAATACAAAGAAGTAAACAACGACATTCAACTATTTGGCTTACTCGTCTAATATAGAAAGTCACACTTGCTAAGTGAGTGTGGCTTTTTTTGCGGGAATAAAAGGTTTATCGAAACTTTTTTGAGATTTATCGAGACTTTTTTGAGGTTTATCGAAACTTTTATCTTGTTTATCGAAACTTTTCAAACGTTTATCGACATCTATCTTACAAGAGACACTATCTGACCGCACCGATAGTTTACGTCGCTTACATTTCATCTAATAATTTCGCAGGAATTATATATTTTCTATTTTTCTTTTCACCTATCGCTTCAAATTTTAACTTTTTCAATAAATAATAAACCGCCTTCTCTGAGTCAATATCAAAAAAATTACGAAACTGAGCATTTGTAATATTGTTGCTTATCATTAATCGAAAATCATGTAATGCGATTAGCATCGATTGATTATCAATCGATTGGCAATTGCTACAATGCCATTTCCCATGGATGTAACGTAGAACATGGTCAAAATGACAATGAGAGCATAGTGCACCTTTCTTCAATTCACCCACTTTAATATCTAGGGTCCATTGAATTGGTTTGTGCCTCGTTAAAATATGCGCCGATAATTCTCTCAAATCTTTTTCACTTAGACAGACTTGTTGATGCTGCTTGAACAGGTTATATATCCTTTCTGCCAAACCACTTACATGAATAATTGGCTGCGACAAGAAAGTCGACGCCATAATCATATTCGGATTTGCAGAAATGACTATATATTCAATAGCTATATGATGACCGCTCATTTGAAATAGCCGACGCAAAAACCTAGCATGGCGCTTCACTTGATCAAAGGGATTTCTAAAGCCATCTACTCTGCCATCAGACGTAATTCGAATAAATTGATGGTTATCTTTCATATATTCTACACGCCCAACGATATTTTTGATTTCCACTATTAAAATAAAATTCTGCGACATCAACAATGTATCCATTTGATGTATGGATCCACCTTCATCCTTAAGCGCAACATCGTGTAATAAATAATGCGTTTGCTCTAAATAAATACTTTGCCATTCTCGATCTACTCGTTGCTCACCTGCATACCCTGCTCTTGTTCTATTGAGCATATCTTGATAGTAAGTAGTTTTAGGGTGAGATTTCGGTAATCGCCTCTCAATCATTTCTAACACGCGTTGCTTCGATGAAACTTCCCGTTTTTTCAGTAACATAAGTTCACCTCCTTTAGTTAGATTATAATGCACTTCTTTTAACTTAACTAAATTTTCAGTTTTTTATTAACTTCTAAAAAACATCGACATCCAACGAAAAAACGCCCACACCTAGGTATGAGCGTTTTATATTATTATCCTAGTAGCGCACGGTCTGAGTTCATTTTCTCTCCACGGATGCGTTCGAACTCTGCCATTAAATCCGGGATGGTTAATTCATGCTTCCGATCCTCGCCGACCTCTAAAATAATTTGACCTTTATCCATCATAATCAGTCGATTTCCTAAATCTAATGCCTGTTGCATATTGTGCGTGACCATTAATGTCGTTAAGTTGTCTTTCTCAACTAAATATTTCGTAATACGTGTGATTAACTCTGCACGAGATGGGTCAAGTGCCGCAGTATGCTCGTCTAGCAATAAAATCGAAGGCTTCGTAAATGTTGCCATTAAAAGTGACAAAGCTTGACGCTCCCCTCCCGAAAGTAAGCCCACTTTTGCAGACAATCGATTTTCAAGATTTAAACCCAACATCTCTAACGATTCCTTGAAAAATTCACGACGCTTTTTATCAACACCGAAGCGCATGCCTCTACTCTTATTACGTGAGTAAGCTAATGCTAAATTTTCCTCAATCGTCATTGTTGGTGCTGTACCAGCCATCGGATCCTGGAATACTCGACCGATAAAGTGGGAACGTTTATATTCTGGCAAAGTAGTAACCTTATTCTGATCAATTGATACCGTGCCAAAGTCTGGTGTTAGCGCGCCAGAAATCATATTCATCATGGTCGATTTACCAGCACCATTACTGCCGATAATTGTAACGAAATCCCCTGGCTTCAAATGCAAATTAATTTCTGCGAGTGCAATTTTTTCATCAGGCGTACCTTCATTAAAAATCTTATTAATGCCGTTTAATTTAAGCAAGGCGCTTCCCTCCCTGCTCAACCGTCTTTACGTGTGTTCTCTCTGCTGCACGCTTCACCTTTCGTTTTCGTTCCTTACCCTTATTGATAAATTGTGGTAAAACTAACGCTATAATAACAATGATAGCCGTTATTAATTTCATATCTCCTGAATCAAGGAAATCTACTCGTAATGCTAATGCTAAAATAATGCGGTAAATGATCGCTCCAGCAATGACAGCGAGAGTTGTGCGCATAATCGTTTTTGTACCGAAAATTGCTTCACCGATAATAACAGATGCAAGACCAATCACAATCATCCCAATCCCCATACTGACATCTGAGAACTTTGAATATTGAGCGATTAAAGCTCCAGAAAATGCCACAAGTGCATTAGAAAGTCCTAGCCCTAAAATTATAAGTGTATCTGTATTCGCCGAGAAGCTACGAATCATGCGCTTATTATCACCGGTTGCTCGAATAGCCAATCCAACCTCTGTTTTTAAGAACCAGTCTGCAATGAACTTAATGATAATCGTAATGATTAAAACTACGATTATCGTACTCCATGTTGAAGGTAGTTGCTGAACGCCGAGGCCTTTTAATAGGTTATTTAAAGCAGTATCGATTCCTAAATTACTCCAAAACGCTTGAAACTTTGAAAATAAAGTCTCTGAATTTAATAGTGGAATATTCGGACGACCTATCGTATTTTCTGCAGTTGATCCCATAATGCGTAGGTTAATAGAATACAAAGCAATCATCATTAAAATTCCCGATAATAGAGGATTAATCTTTCCTTTTGTGTGAAGAATTCCTGTCATACATCCAGCAATAAATCCAGCAACAATTGCCACTAAAGTTGCTAAGATTGGGTGGTAGCCAAGCATAATCATTGTCGCTGCTGTAGCTGCCCCTGTTACAAAGCTTCCATCAACCGTTAAATCTGGAAAATCTAACACACGGAATGTTAAATACACACCAAGTGCCATAATTGCATAGATGATCCCTTGCTCCATCGCGCCAAATATTGCTAAAAACATAGTTCATCATCTCCTAATAATTTCTTAATAAATATAATTTCGCTCAACATCATAACTTGAGATTGATTTCTGGGGCGTCCGATAAGCCTGCGTTCCTCTATCGCTACTTCCTAAGGAGTCGCCTAGCCCTACTCCAATCAACTTTCAATATGAACCATAATTTTTAGTATTCTAATAAGATGAAACTAGAAAGGATTACCCCACCATAATTGGGATTAATGCAATGTACTCTATTCGCTCGTAACTATATATAGCGCTAATCCTTCCTCATAATATTCTAAAAAGTAGATAAAGCGGGGGCAGTTTTCGTTCTCCCCCGCTTCGTTCGATAAGATAATCATGTCGTCATTACTTTTCTAACAGCTCTGCACCCCAAGACTCCTTAATTTTAATCCCTAAATCATCCGCTACTTTTTTATTGATTAATAGTTTTAATTTTTGTGGGTATTGCGCTGGTATATCAGCAGGTGTTGCTTCACCTTTTAGAATCTTCACAGCCATTTGCCCTGCCTCATAACCGATGTCATAATATTCAAAACCATATGCAGCTAAGCCACCACGTGCTACTGAGTCAAGCTCTCCTACAACTAGTGGTAATTTATTAGAGTTTGCTACATCAATGACAGACTCAAGAGCCGAAACTACTGTATTATCAGTAATGATATAGAATGCATCTGCTTTACCAATTAATGATTCAGTAGCTTGTTTTACTTCTGCCGAAGTTGCCGCAGATGCCTCAACTACTGTTAGGCCTTGCTCAGCCATAACTTTTTTCACTTCTTTTACTTGTGCTACTGAGTTTTGCTCACCAGCGTTGTAAACCATACCTACTTTTTTCGCACCTAGTTCCTTTAAGAATGCTACTGTTTTTGAAATAGTCTCAGGATGTAAATCAATCGTTCCTGTTACGTTTTTCCCTGGCTTCTCCATAGATTCAATGAGCTGTGCGCCAACAGCATCCGTTACAGAAGTGAAGACAATCGGAATATCACTAGTAGCTGTCGCCGCCGCTTGTGCTGATGGTGTAGAGTTAGCAAAGATTAAATCTACGTTGGCACTTACTAGATTGTTTGCAATCGTCGTATTAAGACTATTATCTCCTTGTGCTATTTGCGGATCGTATTCAACTTTTAAGCCAGATTCTTCAATTGCTTTTTTGAAACCTTCAGTTGCAGCATTTAAAGATGGATGCTCAACAATTTGAGTAATCCCAATTTTAAATGTTTTGTCATCTGCATTGCTGCTCTCACTTGCATTATTCTTGTCGTTCTCTTTCGAGTCTGATGAACTAGATCCACTGTTACCACAAGCAGCAAGCATTAAAACTAATCCAAATAACAGGAACGAAAGCTTTCTTAAATTGCTTTTCACAAATAATCCCCCCAATATTATCTCTAATATTTATCACACTTTATCCAAACAAAGTGTGAACTTATCGCTATATTATCGTTATTATATAGGTTCGTCAATAACATTATGAATGTTCTGACTATTAATCTTCACAAAATATTTTATTTTTTCGCTTAATTTGTCACTTTAAACCACTAAACTACACTATTTCTATAAATTGATTTCTTTTTCTAATATAACAAAAGTTTTTTTGACAAATTTCGCGAAGTTATTTTTCTGCTATTGATTTTTCAAGTAATTTGTATAAAACCTAAAAACCCGATATTCCCCAAAATAAATGTCAGGCTGTCAAATTATTATATTTATTCACTATTACTTCTATAAGATATCTACTAACTGACTACTTTAGGGTAGCGGGATATCCGGGAAGTAAACGTGCGTTTGAGTAATGCCTTGGATGGCTGAATAAAATCACTCTCCCTTAATGTTTACATTTTGTTGCTAACTACATTGATCTCCACATTTCAGTCTCCTTTTTTACACTTAATGCATATGATGCAAATGAGACGAATGCTGCTTTCAAAAAGGAGGAATACCATGAACAATGAAGAAACCGATTTAAATCAACCTTCTTATTCACAAGAGAAACAAAATGGAAATATAGAGGATATTGACTCAATCATCTCTAATCTTTGTGACAGTCTATTTGCATTTGCTCTAGATTTTGCCTTAAATGCCTTGGAATATACAAAAGATTTAGATGGAGAACTAGAATATACAGATGAATTCAAAAAACAACTTGACGATATCATTTTTGAAATAGGAGAAATTAAAAATGTTTTAGATGAATAAATCCCAACGAGAGACCTCCTACTTCTTTAGCACCAAGGCATCCTCAGAATAGAAGTTTAAAAAAGCAGAGGTGTCTAAATGCAAAGCTTTCAAGATATGTGTACAAAATTTGCTCAGATTGCCAACGGAAAGGCTTCTATGGAACATGGTGTATGTTCCGTAAAACTTAATCGAAATCTTACTGTTACGATTCAAGGTCGCCCAAGTCGTAGTGCACTTCATGCTGGAATAACGTTCGAATCACTCGATATATACGGAAATGCACTTAACTTAGGTGAAGTTGTAGTACTTCAAGAAGAATTAACACCATTTGTTAAGGTACTTTCAGAAAATAATTTAATTATTAGTGCCGTCCATAATCACTGGATATATTCAGATCCAGTAATTTTATACGTTCATTTTCAATCAATAGAGCCCCCATTAATCTTCGCCCAAAAATTTGCTCAAGCATTTAGTGTTTTAAAAAACTACTGAAAACTACACTTGTTAAAAGAACTGCTTAGAACAGTTCTTTTTACTATGACCGTTTTTAATGTTCACGGTTGCTTCTCAGCTATAGTTCAGTTTCATTCATTCCATCTGTAATGAAGCAACTGTACAAGCCCTCTTCTTATGGATTCCAAATTCTAATCCCCACTAATGAGCACAACGAACAAGGGCTAAATATTACCTTTAGCACTATGAATTTCTGCGTTTTTTTTACTCATTGCTATTTACAAATAAGCATGAACATTGATATGATTGCATTTGCTTCACGTGGTTCGTAACCATCCCACGCAAAAAAACTAAGGAGAAATGTATATGAAAGTGAAATTTTTAACAACGAGTGGCATAATTGCAGCTCTTTACATCGCTATTACATTGTTAGTCGCCCCATTTGGCTTTACAGAGGTGCAGTTCCGTCTATCAGAAATGTTTAATCATCTAGTTGCGTTTAATCCACGCTTTGCCTTCGGAATCATTATTGGTGTATTTATCTCCAATCTATTTTCACCAAACGGCATTATCGATTTGTATTTTGGCGTAGCCCATTCGACGATTACTCTTGGATTGTTCATTCTTATTTGTAAATTTGTTAAAAATATTTGGGCACGTTTAGTCATTAATACATTATTATTTACTTGCACAATGTTCATCATTGCTTTTGAATTGAACATTGCACTAGAATTACCATTCTTCTGGACATGGTTAACTGTTGCTACAGGTGAATTTGTTGTCTTAGCGATCGGTGCACCGATTATGTATACATTGAATAAACGCTTAAACTTCAAAAATTTAATTTAACTGACGGATCTTAATAGATTCGTCTTTTTTTATTTCCTTGTTATTCTTGACAACATTCTGAAAATACTTTACAATTCTTTTCAATAAATGCTAAGAAAAAGAATAGTAGCAAGCGGGCGTACTTAAAGAGAGCTGATGGTTGGTGCAAATCAGTAGTACATACTTGCGAATGGGCTTTGGAGCAGTCTCATCAAATGTGAGGACGAATTTACTCCCCGTTACCGGAGTACGAAAGCGCGCAATATATGCGAATGAAGGTGGCACCACGGTTACTCGTCCTTTTTACAGAAGGATTGTAGTGACTTTTTTTATGGGAAAATTAGAGAAGAGGAGTCGAGAGAAGATGAGTATAGTAGTAGAGAAAAAAGGATATTTCGGTGAATTTGGTGGTAGCTTTGTTCCTGCTGAACTTCAAAATGTATTAAATATTTTAGATGAAAACTTCCAAAAATATAAAGACGATGAAGACTTTAATAAAGAGCTAGATTATTATTTCCATGAATATATTGGGCGCAAATCTCCACTTTATTTTGCTGAAAATTTAACAAAACAATTAGGCGGCGCAAAAATTTATTTAAAGCGTGAAGATCTTAACCATACAGGTTCACATAAAATTAATAACGTCCTCGGACAGATTTTATTAGCAAAGCGCATGGGTGCTAATCGTGTGATTGCCGAAACAGGTGCGGGTCAGCATGGTGTAGCAACAGCAACGGCTTGTGCAATGTTCGGAATGGATTGCACCATTTATATGGGTTTAGAGGATACAAAGCGTCAAGCATTAAATGTCTTCCGTATGGAGCTTCTTGGTGCAAAGGTAGTAGCTGTTGATAAAGGTCAAGGGCGACTAAAGGATGCTGTAGATGAAGCATTTGCTGACTTAGTGGAAAACTATGAGACGACTTTTTATTTACTAGGTTCTGCTGTAGGACCTCACCCATTCCCTTCAATGGTCAAGCATTTCCAATCAGTCATTAGCCGTGAAAGTCGTGAACAAATTATAGCAAAAGAAGGCAAGCTACCAGCAGCAGTACTTGCTTGTGTCGGTGGCGGCAGTAATGCGATCGGTGCGTTTGCAGAATATATTGCAGATGAAAATGTTCGCCTCATCGGCATTGAACCCGATAAGGCAGCTACATTAAATGAAGGAACACCCGGTGAATTACACGGCTTCAAATGTTTAGTATTGCAAGATGCAGATTGCAATCCACTACCAACGTATTCAATTGCTGCTGGACTAGATTATCCTGGAGCTGGTCCAGAGCATAGCTATTTAAAAACAATTGGTCGTGGAGAATATGTAACGGTGACGAATGAAGAAGTGCTTGAAGCATTCCAAGTGCTGTCAAAGGTTGAAGGAATTATTCCGGCACTAGAAAGCTCCCACGCAGTTGCTCATGCACTAAAACTTGCGCCAGCATTATCACCGGAAGAGAGCATTATTATCAATATCTCTGGCCGCGGAGACAAAGACGTAGAACAAGTATTTCAAATGTTAAGTAGATAAAAAGCGAAAGAGCGACTTCCCTTTGTGGAAATCGCTCTTTTAAATTACATCTGGAATCGGCCAGCATTCATAAAGATATCCAACACTAAAGGACGAAGAAAACTAAATTCTTCGTCCACTTTTAGGAATTTTTATTTAAGAACAGGCTTTTGTCTGTAGTTTAATTTTTAATTTATCTAGCATATCAACTGTCATTTTTGCTAGATCATACTGTGCTTTAAAGCCCCATTCTTTTTGTGCGGCTTCGATATTTAAAGAATTTGGCCAGCTATCTGCAATCGCTTGACGAACCGGGTCTACATGATAATTCATACGAAAATGTGGCAAATGCTTGTTAATTTCCGCCGCAATTTCAGATGGCTCGAAGCTCATTGCAGTGATATTAAAGGCATTGCGATGTATTAGTTTGCTACTATCGGCTTCCATTAAATCTACAATAGCTTGCAATGCATCTGGCATGTACATCATGTCCATATACGTACCTTCTTGAATATAAGATGTATACTTCCCTTGCTCGATCGCCTCATAGAAGATCTCTACCGCATAGTCTGTTGTACCGCCTCCAGGAGGAGTTACGTATGAAATTAACCCAGGGAAGCGTACACCGCGAGTATCTACACCAAAACGATTGAAATAATAATCACATAACAGCTCACCAGCAACTTTATTTACCCCATACATTGTTGTTGGACGCTGTAATGTATCCTGTGGCGTATTATCCTTTGGTGTCGATGGACCAAATGCGCCTATTGAGCTCGGCGTAAAAAATTGCAAGCTTAATTCACGCGAAACCTCCAACGCATTCATTAAACCGCCCATATTTAAATTCCACGCTAGCAAAGGATTTTTTTCTGCTGTTGCCGATAATAACGCCGCTAAATGCATCATTGTATCTGCACCAAAATCTTTCGCTAAATCATGCATTCTTTGTCCATCCGTCACGTCCAATACTTCAAATGGACCTTTAGAATGCTCAAGCTTCCGGATATCTGTCGCCAACACATTGTCCTCTCCATAAATACCACGAAGTTTTTCTACAAGCTCAGAACCTATTTGACCTAGTGCTCCTGTAACCATTATCTTTTCCATTTCTCCAAACCTCCACCTGTGAACAATTGTACTCTCCGAGGGTACAATAATATATAACCAAACATTGATTTAATAACACTTCTGATGAATTTCATTATAAAGTGTTCATATTAAAAATACAACCACAATATTTTCAATTTTAAAAAACAGAGCAAAGAATCCTTCACCAACAGTATATGAGACCTATAAAATATTGTGCTAGAAAAACATATAAAATACATATGTACAACTCAGGTGTACATTCAAGCAATATAAATTTTGTTTAATACTACTCAAAAAAAAGAACCTCCTTTGTTGACAAAGAAGATCCTTTTGTTGTTATTAAATACGGAAACGCTTTACGGCTATTTGTAAAACTTTTGATACCTTATGTAGCTCTTTAATATAATCATGGAATTGCTGCTGTGCGGTTAATTGATCGGCTGTTAATGTAGCTACATGTTTAGTGGATGCTGCATTCGTATCAGAAAATGAAGTTAACATTACCGCGTCTTCACTAACCTTTTTCGTATGGTTGGCAATTTCTTGAATAGTTGTAGATACTTCCGTTATATATGGCTTCATTGTATGTACTTTTTCTAAAATATGATCGAAGCTTGTTGCCGTATCTCCTGTAACCTGCACTCCCTTTTCAGTTGCGACTAACACACCCTCCATCATTTGCACAGCATAGTTGGAATCTAAATGAATATTTTGTACAATGGACGTAATCGTTTGGGTTGAAAGAACGGTTTGCTCTGCAAGCTTGCGAACTTCATTGGCTACCACCGCAAATCCTTTACCATGCTCCCCTGCCCTAGCAGCCTCAATAGATGCATTTAAGGCTAGAAGGTTTGTTTGCGCAGTAATTTTTTCAATTACTTCAACCATTTGATCGATTGTAGCTGCTCTCTCTACAAGATTAAAAATGGCTGTATTCGATTGTTCAACTGCGCGTTTAATGGCCTGTATTTGAGTTAAATTCGCCTGTACAATTTCCGTACCACTTTCTGCATCACTCGCAGTTTTATGAGCAAAATTTTCAACAACCTGCACTTTTTCTAATATTACTTGCACATTATTTAGCACTTCCTCTAGAGATGCTGTATTCGAAGCTAATTTTTTAGTAGAAGCAGCAGTTGAATCTGAAATAGACTGTACATCCTTTGCAATTTTGTGCGTCGTGTTAGACGATTTTTCGGAGGATTCCTGCAGTTTCCCAGTCATTTCTTCAACATCATGTGCACTTTTTGATACTGTATGAAGTAGTCTTTTCACCTCTGTTGTCATCTGATTATAAGACAATACTACCTCGCCCAGCTCATCCTGCGCCACATAACTGGCATTCGCTGTGAAATCTCCCTGCTCCGCACGCTTTAATAATGACTTCAATTGACGCGTTGGTATATTCACAGCTTTTGTTGCTACAAAACCTATACAGATTACTAACAGAACAACAAATAAACATACTCCCCCTAATAGCCAATAACCAAATTGCACATCTTTCTGGTATGCCTGTTGCTGTTCTTTAGCCCGCTGAACTAAATAGCTTTGAGTTTCTTCTAATAATGAATGACTTTGCTGGCTTACAGGTAAATAAGACTGACCATAAAATTGTTGCTGTTCTTTTTGGCCCAATTGTTTATAGTTATTGATCATTTCTACCTGCTGTGCTAGTAAAGTTTTAAATTTCTTCATCTGATGGTTCATCTTTTTATCGATTTCTAGACTTACTAAATGTTCTAAAGGCTGCTCAGCGTTTTTTAAAATGACAGTCATTTCTTGATAAGCTCCGGCTGAATCTACTAAATAATCTAATTGTCGTTGTGATTCCTCTAGTTTATTTAACCATCCGATCGGTACAAGTCCTTCAGTATAGCTTTCACTTGCATGCCATGACATTTTCCGTAAATAATCAACACTAAAAATACCTAGCAATACATTTGATAGTACACAAACTATCATCAGTATAAGTAACTTGTCCTTCACCATTATGTATCGAAAAAAATGCATCATCTCGGCTCCTTCTCCAACTCTTACCAATAATGATAGTATGAAGATTTAAAGCCAGTGTTATGTTTTTGTAAAGATTACACGAAATGTTGTGAAAATAATCCCATTACTCCTAATATAATCGGCGCATATTCCCCTCGAGGTAACATGATATTAGTCCCCATAAATGCCTTTAGGGACATACCAGTTTGATTCGGAAATTACCTGATGAAGAGCTTCGCTTTGCCCGTAACCTCCCACTGCTTTTCTTCCGTATCTAAATCAAACGTTATCTTAGTAACCCTACGAATTCACTCCAAATGTAAAATTAACAAAATAGCAAAATTGGTTATAACTTTTAATAATCATAATAATCATTTAACTTGCAACCTTCTGAATTTCCTATCGTTGTCTATTAATAGTATGGTTTATCAAGCTTCTGCTAAGTGTTTTTAGTACGAAAGCGAAGCGGCAGCGGCAATTGTTTTTTGCGCGAAAGCGGAGCGGCAGCGGCAATTGTTTCTGCGCGAAAGCGGAGCGGCAGCGGCAATTGTTTCTGCGCGAAAGCGGAGCGGCAGCGGCGATTGTTTCTGCGCGAAAGCGAAGCGGCCGCTAAGGCAAAATTACTCAAAAGGGAGGTGTGTGAATGTTACAGTTTAATAAATTAGATAAAAGTTTAGTTATTAGCTTGGCATTGCTCGGTATTATTAGTTGTCTCTTTGTTCATTCCAGTAGCACGGTGTTTGAGCAGTATACAAGCTCGTTTATTACAAAGCAATTTTTTTATTACCTAATCGGATTTTTAATTATGTTTGGAGTAGCAAAGCTTGATATCGAGCAACTAAAAAAGATTGGCTGGCCATTTTATTGGGCGATGGTCTTATTAACATTTGGCTTATTTATTGCACCAGAAAGTATAGCTCGGACTATAAATGAAGCAAAACGCTGGTACCAAATCCCAGTTTTAGGATCTATTCAGCCGTCAGAGTTTTTAAAGTTCGCGTTTTTAATCGTAGTCAGTAAGGTTATTGTTGCACATCGAGAGAAATATGAGCGCCCTACCTTTTTAACGGATATGCGACTACTCTTAATCATCGCTGTTATCACTCTTCCACCTACGCTTGCTGTTTACAAGCAACCAGATACGGGCATGGTCATGCTTTATATGTCGATGATTATACCGATGATTTTCTTTTCAGGTATACAAAAAAAATTACTTATACTCTTTACAGCCATTCCGGTATCAATTCTCAGCGTAGTGGTTATTCTTTATGTAAAGTTTAATGATTTTTTTACAGATAAAATTTTAAATAAATTATCAGGGCATCAAATTTCTCGAATTTATGGCTGGTTGCAACCACATGAATATCCTGACTCATCTTTTCAAACAAGGCAGGGATTTTCAGCAATTGGTACAGGGCAGTTTACTGGAAAAGGTTACATGAAAAATAATGTCTATGTCGTAGAAAAGCATACCGATTTCATTTTTGCCAACATCGCTGAAGAGTTCGGCTTCATTGGAGGGGCATTTGTCATTACTCTTCTGTTTTTTGTTATTTACCGTATTGTTCTCATTACAGTAGAAGCAAAGGACCCATTTATGACATTGATGGGAGCTGGCATTGCTAGTTTATTAGCCTTCCAAATTACGCAAAATATCGGTATGACAATTGGACTTTTACCTGTAACAGGTATGACTTTGCCATTTTTAAGTTATGGCGGTAGTTCCCTCATATCAAATTTCATGTTAATGGGCATTGTGCTAATTATCTATAATTCTTATAGCGGCTACATATTTAAAACAACAAAAGAGTAGGTGAAGGCTCGTATGAATGATACTTTAAAAAAGAGAATTTTATTATTACTATTTCTGGCAGGAGTTATTTTATTCATACTCATAGTGCGCCTAGCCTTTCTTATGCTGTAAGATCAAAAAGCTGTCTCAAAAGTGTTACTACGACTTTTGAGACAGCTTTACATTTAAATTTTATGAATACTATCAATGACAACTTTTATAATTGTATCAAGATCCTCTTGTACGATATTAAGTGGTGGAGATAATGTTAATACGTTATTAAAGCCTGCAACAGTGGCACCATTTTTACCGATAATAACACCCTGCGCCTTACATGCAGCAATAACAGCATTTACTTTATCTATTGGTAAAGGCTCCTTCGACGTTTTATCTGAAACTAACTCAATGCCAATTAATAAACCTTTGCCGCGAACATTCCCAACATTCGGATGATTATTCAATGCTTGCTGAAGTGCTTGCAGAGTAGCAGCTCCAACCTCACTAGATCTTTCAAATAATGCTTCTTGCTGAAGAATCTCAATATTTTTCAATGCGACCGCACATGCGACTGGTGATCCGCCAAATGTATTGACATGGCGGAAATAACCGTATGCATCTGACTCGGTAAATGCCTCATAAATTTCCCGTTTTACCGCTGTAGCTGATAATGGTAAATAGGCACTTGTAATTCCTTTTGCCATCGTAATAATATCAGGTTTAACACCGTAGTTCATAAATCCAAATGGCTTACCTGTTCGACCAAAGCCACAAATTACTTCGTCTACAATCATTAAAGCTCCATGTTTTTTACACACTTCTTCAATGCCCTTTAAATAGTTCTCCGGAGGCATGATGACTCCCCCACCTGTAATAATTGGCTCTAAAATCATCGCGGCTACTGTTTCACTTAGCTCCCACGTCATCGTCTTATCTACAGCCTTGACGCTTGCTAATTCTGTTGGGGCAAGTGTATCACTTTCATGTTCCCGATATTGATCAGGTGGTGCTACATGGATAAAGCCAGGAGATAATGGTTCATATTTATATTTTCGTTCCGCTTGCCCTGTCGCAGCCAATGCACCAAAAGAACTTCCGTGATATGCACGGTAGCGAGAAACAATTTTATAGCGAGAGCTTTCCCCTTTTTGTTGATGATACTGACGCGCAATTTTAAACGCAGTTTCGTTAGCCTCTGACCCACTATTAGAGAAGAAAATAACATAATCTCCACCAAGCATTTCATTAATCTTTTCAGCCAGTTCAACTGCAGGTAAATGTCCCTGCGATAAAGGAGCATATGCATTTTTCATCATTTGCTCATGTGCTACATCTGCTAATTCTTTGCGACCGTAACCTACATTTACACACCACAATCCTGCCATTGCATCGATGTATTCAACGCCATCTGTATCAACAATCCTTGCACCATTTGATTTTTCTACTACATATGTTGCTTGTGGATTATAGGGTTTCATTGAATGCCATACATATTGTTCATCTTTTTTTAAAATATCACTTTTAAGATTTACTTGAACCATATCTATACACCCCTTCATGTTTTTTCACTTATTTACATCGTTATTGCTTGGGAACGCAAATGAACTTGTTGTATCCTCTGTTTCATCAGGCCAGCGTTCAGAAATTGTTTTCGCTTTCGTAAAGAATCGTGCTTGGTCTGGCCCAAACATATGCCCTTCACCGAACTTAGAGCGCTTCCATCCTCCAAAGTTGTGATAGCCAACTGGAATCGGAATCGGAACATTAACGCCTACCATACCTACTTCAATTTCTTCTTGGAATTTGCGCGCTGCCGAGCCGCTACCCGTAAACATCGTGACACCATTCCCAAGTTCGTGATTATTAATTAAATCAATAGCTTCTTGTAAGGATTCAACGCCTACAACAATACGTGCAGGGCCAAAAACCTCCTCTTTAAAAATAGTCATTTCTGGCGTTACATTATTTATCAATGTCGGACCAAGATAAAAGCCTTTAGATGTTTCACATATTTTCGGATTTCGACCATCCGTCACAAGATTAGCTCCTTCTGTAATAGCACCGTCGATATATCGAAGAATGGTATCTTTTGATTGCTGCGTAATAACTGGGCCAAAGTCTACCTCGTCATCTGTATATGGGCCAACCTTTAATTTTAGGATTTTCTCTTTTACTATCTCTGTAAAGCGTTGTTCAGTATCTTTCCCGACGACGATTGCTCCTGAAATAGCCATACAACGTTGAGACGCCGCTCCATACGCTGCACCTAAAAAGGCATTAGCTGTTTGCTCTAGGTTTGCATCTGGCATGACAATCATGAAGTTCTTGCCGCCACCAAATGCAGCAACTCGTTTATTGTGCTTCGTTCCTGTTTGGTAAATATACTCCGCAACAGGTGTTGATCCAACAAATGAAATGGCTTGTATCTCTTTATTTTCCAGCAGTTCATTAACCGCCACTTTATCACCATTCACGACTGTCCAAATTCCATCTGGCAGTCCTGCCTCTTTCCATAAGTTACTTAAGTATAAGGCCGAGATTGGCACACGCTCAGACGGTTTTAAAATAACTGCATTTCCTACCGCTACTGCCATACTTGTAATCGCCAGCGGGACCATAACAGGGAAATTAAATGGAGCAATTGTTGCAACAACTCCAAGTGGAGCTTTTGCAGAAAAGGCATTAATATCGCCGCCTACATTAACCGAGTATTCCCCTTTCAGCATTTGCGGGGCACTTATTGCCATATCTACAGATTCAATGCCACGAACTATTTCACCCTTAGCATCTTCCTTCGTTTTCCCACTTTCCTCACAAATTATTTCGATGAGCTCATCTTGTCTTTCAACTAACAACTGACGGAAACGATGCAAAACCTCCACCCGTTTACCAATCGATGTCTTTTTCCATGCAGGGAATGCTACTTTCGCTAGCTGGATAGCTTGCTTTACCTCATCTCTAGTCGCTAACGGAACTTGCGCAATGACCTCTCCTGTTGTTGGATTATAAACTTCCGAGAAACGACCACTAGTACCTGCTGTTTCAACACCATTGATAAAATGCGTAAGCGTTTTCAATTTTTGTTGAACTGTCATAATTTCCCCACTCCTTAGTTATCATTATTCAAGATCCAATTCTTCCTTTTGGAAAATAGAACTTGCTTTCTCTACCGGTTTTAACCATTTTTTCTTTTGTGTAACTAAATAGAAAATCATCACGACCGCTACTACAATACATGTAAATAAAATTTGCGAACGCATTGATTCAATAAAGAACATAGCGATCAGTAATGCTGTTGTAGCTAATATAGTGAAATACGTTAAATAGGGGAATAACCACATTTTCACTTTTAATTGTTCGGGATTTTCTTTCTCAATTTTCCGTCGCATTTTTAATTGTGAAAAAGCAATGATTAAGTAAAGAATCAACGTAATTGCACTACATGAACTAAGTAAAAACATAAATACTTTATCTGGTGAAACATAATTCATAATAACGGCAATATAAGAGAAGAATGTCGCTGCTAATATGGCATTAACAGGTGCTCCCTTTTTATTTAATTTCAAAAATGCTTTCGGGGCTTCCCCTTTCTCCGCTAAAGAAAATACCATTCGAGATGTCGCATAAAGCGCGGAATTTAAGCACGATAAAACCGCTGTTAAGACAACAAAATTCATGATTTGCGCAGCTGCGGGAATACCGATGTAATCCAATACTGCTACATAGGGACTCGTTAAAATACTTGAGGAATGCCAAGGTAATAATGTGACAACTACCGTTATCGACCCAACGTAGAAAATCAAAATACGCCAAGTAATTGAATTTGTAGCTTTTGTCACCGCTGCTAACGGTTCGTCAGATTCCCCTGCTGCAATCGCAACAATCTCTGTGCCCATAAAGGAGAAAATAACAATGACTACACCCATCAGGACAGCACCGAATCCATTCGGTAAAAAGCCACCCTCACCGATTAAATTAGCAGTACCTACCGCATCAAAATTAGGTGCGATTCCAAAGATAATAAATGCACCAAGTGCTAGGAAAGCTATTATACTTGCAACCTTAATAAGAGAGAACCAATATTCAAATTCACCAAAAGCTTTTACGGAAAGGGCATTTGTTAAAGTAAGTGCTACAGTTAATATAAGACTTAGTAGCCATAAAGGAATGCCATCATACCAATATTGAATAATCGCAGCAGCTGCTGTTGCCTCTAAAGCAATGGCAACAACCCAGAAAAACCAATATAACCAACCAATCATAAAACCAGCCCAAGGACCAATTGCTTCATGTGCATAATGCGCAAATGATCCACTTGTTGGATTGACAGCTGCCATTTCCCCAAGCATTCGCATGACAAGAATAACGATAATACCCGCAAAGATATAAGATAAAATTGCGCCAGGGCCGGCTAAGTTAATCACTGAGCCGCTTCCCATAAATAAGCCAGCTCCGATAACCCCCGCAATAGCGATCATCGTCATATGCCTTTTCTTTAACCCTCTTTGTAAATGCGTCTGTTGCTCCATATCTGTTCACCTCTTTTATAGATTGGATTACCGCTTACAAAAATTTTACTAGTTACATTGAAACGAAGGTATAGACAAACTGTAAAATTCTATGCATTTGTTTTAAACATAATGTAAAATAGACTAAACATTCTAAAAATACGATATTTAAGTTAATTTCAGCAAAAACAACACATCAATGAGAAAACTAGAAAATGTCTATGTTAAAAGGCGGGAGGTTAACATGAGTCAATTTAAGCTTCAAGTGAAGGATGTATTAGAAAACACACACTTCCAAAGCGCGGAGGTTGTAGCTGGTGAGGATGGATTATTACGAATTGTCAAGTGGGCCCATGTCATTGAAGTTATACAAGTAGATAATTTTCTAGCTGGTGATGAATTAGTTTTAACAACAGGGATTAGCCTTCAGCACAGCATCGATAACTTTATCTTTTTCGTAGAATCTTTAATCGAAAAAAATTGCGCGGCATTGTGCATTGAATACGGGACTTCCATACAGACCATCCCGGAAGTGATTGTAGCTCTTGCTAATCGTCATAGCTTCCCTATTATCGTTTTTCATGACACAGTTCCTTTCGTCCGTATTACACAGGATTTACATAGTCAAATTATGAATCAGCAATATTTAATGATCTCTACTTTAGAATCCTACTCTCAAACATTAAATAAAAATGCTTTATTAGGACAAAACGCAGAAGAAATTTTACAAAATATGTATCATGAATTGAAGACACAAATTATCTTCGCTATTAAAGGTCGAGAGCCTATCTTTTTTCCTAATATGCCGCATACTAAGCGCCGACAACTAGTTTCGCTGGAAAAGTCAGCACCCGTAGTTAAAAATGAGCCCATCTTTATATTTGATCAGCATTATGCAGATTTAACGCTCTATAGAGAAGATGGTCTATTCTCTGAGTTCGAATTACTTATTTTAGACCGTACAGCTACTGCCTTGGCACAGCTGTTAATGAGAGATTTTTATATTGAAGAGAAAAGGGACATTGAGGATGCCTCTATTTTAGCGGATTGGATCGACCAAAAACTATCGAAAGAGGAAATTTATAAATTTATCGTAACCCATCATTCTAACTATAAACTTACTAGCGGAACCGTTTTTATTTTAGCAACTCCTCATGCAGTCTCTAAGGTGCAGGAGGATATTGTCTATAGTAAGCTCTACTATCGAAACCTTTTTGAGCAGAATGGTTTTATACCATTTTTATTTGAAAGAAAAAGCTATGTCATTTTTATTTTACTCCATAAGAAGGATAGCAAATCGAGTCGCGAAGTATTGAATTCGTTAGTTTCTTCCGTACAGAAAACCGATTTTTATAAAAAACAAACGGCCCAAGGTTATCAAATCGCCATTGGCAAGGTCGTTGCAGACGTAGAAGAAATACCAAAGAGCTACCAAACGGCCCTCGAAACTTTGTATATTTGCAGTAAAGTACAAACAACTTCTTATTTTTACGATGATTTACATCTGTATCACCTCATCTATAAATTACAGATGCAAGTCAATTTACAGGAAGTAATTCAAGATTATTTGCAGCCTGTTATTGAATATGACAAAAAATATAACAGTAAGCTATTAGAAACTCTACAGGTATACTTACAAACAAATGGTTCCAAACAACAAACAGCCAACCAACTGTTCATCGTACGCCAAACACTCTACCATCGTTTAAAAAAGCTTGAAAGTCTCTTAGGGGAAAATTTCATGAAGGGCCATAATCGAATTACACTTGAATTTATGTTGCTTGCCAATTCTTTAATAGAGGAGAACAGTTAATTTCTTAGTTGTTGATTGGGTTAGTGGCGTTGCTCGCATGGGTAGCGGCGATATTCATCGGTTTAGCGGCGTTATTCATTGGGTTAGCAGCGTTGTTCGCAGGGGTAGTGGCGTTGTTCACCGGGTTACCGGCGTTGTTCGCATGCTTATCACCGATGTTCTTCTGCTTATCAGCTATCTTCTCCTCCTTATCAGCGATGTTCACCTGTTTATCAGCGATTTTCCCCTCCTTATCAGCGATTTTCATCTGTTTATCAGCGATTTCCTCCCCCTTATCAGCGATGTTCTTCTGTTCATCGGTTAGCACGCTCAACATTGCTTACCCTTTTGAGCGTGCTAGCAGATTTTAGTTTTCGGTAACTACCCCGTTGTATAATCCAGGTCTGCGGTCGTCATAAACAGGAATTCGGCCTCTTACTTCATCGACAATTGAAAAGTCCACGTCGATGACAGCTACTTCTTCGTCCTCTGCACCAACCCATAGCACCTCGCCCCACGGTTGAATGATCATTGATTGACCATTAAAGTTCTCTACTTTTCTAGAAATACGATTAACAGCGATCACAAAGCATTGATTTTCAATGGCACGTGCTTGCAGTAATGTTTTCCAATGATCGATACGTGGTGTTGGCCATTGTGCCGGCACGAACAATACTTTTGCCCCCGCTAAGGCGTGAGCGCGTAGCCATTCAGGGAAACGAATATCATAGCAAATTACGCCTGCAGCCTCGATATCTCCAAGGGCAAAGCGATTCATTTCATCCCCAGCTTCTAAATATAAATGCTCGTCCATCAAACGGAAAAGATGGGCCTTGTTATATTCGCCTACTAGCACACCATTTTTATCAAACGTATACATCGTGTTGTAAAATTTATCACCCTTCTTCGTTGAAACCGAGCCACCAACAATATGTACGCCAAGCTCTTTCGCTAGGTTTGATAAAAATGCTTTCGAACGCTCTCCATTCACATCTGCTAGCTCTGATAATTTTTCAAGAGCATAGCCTGAATTCCACATTTCTGGCAGCACAATAATTTCTGCACCTTGTTTTGCCGCTTCACGAATTTTGTCCTCAGCGCGAGCAAAATTTTCTTCTACTTTGCCAAAGCCTACGTTTAATTGAATACAACCAATTTTCATTGCTATTCCTCCTTTAGACAGTACTGTTCTGTATTTATACTACAATAAATCAACCTGACTTCCATGGTTTAAGCTCCATATTTAGATTATTATTTCACCACTTAATACTTGAACTGCAGAACCCGCAATAGCAACATCTTTTATTTTTGGTGTAACGTACAATAAGCCACCTCGTTTTGAAAGCTGTTTACTCACAATGCTTTCTTTTAATAATTTTGCACACCAGTAAGGCCCTAGCGCACCATGAGTGGAACCATTTACATGGTCTTCATCGATGCCTTGTGCTGGAGAAAAGAATCTTGAGACAATATCAACCCCCTCATCTTTAGAACGACTTGTAATACAAACACCACGTACCGGGAACTGTTTCATCGCTTGAAAATCAGCTTTGAAATATGCAATATACTCTTCGTGACTTAACTCCACTATATAATCCAATTCTGTTTTCCCTACATATGTTGGCTTCACACCTAGCCATTCTTCAAGCCCCAAAGGACATTCAATCTCTTCTAACTGATACTTTTGAATTGTTATTTCAACTAATTCATTGAACCAATTTGCTTGTAAAGGGCCACTTACAGTCTGGAATATAATCGAAGAATTGATAGGTACAATCCCTTGTTTCCAAAGTAAAAAAGCGCTAGCGATTGTTCCGTGTCCACAAATCGGTATTTCCTTTGCAGGCGTAAACCATCTAAGAAAAAAATGATTATCCTTCCTTTGAACAAAAGCTGTTGTTGGTACCGGGATCTCTTGAGCAATTTTTTGCATGGTCGACTCAGGTATCGTTGAATCAAGTAAACATACTGCTGCGGGATTTCCCTTGTAAAGCTCTGTAGTAAAAGCATTGACGATAAAATACGAGACTTTGTTCAATTTTCCCACCTCATTTGCGTCACTTTTGATTTTTAGTTATCTGAAAATACTCTAGACAATTACTAAAAAAAGTAATATTATGTGCATCATATCTTCAATAATTATTATATTCTGAAAAAGGTGGACGTGCATGGAATTCTCAAAAAAACTACAGCAACTCCCAACTCAATTTTTTGCAGCACTTGTGCAAAAAGTAAACGCTGCTCTTGCTGAAGGGCGTGATGTTATCAATCTTGGTCAAGGTAATCCAGATCAACCCACTCCTTCACACATTATTAAAGCATTACAGGAGGCGGCAGAAAATCCTCAAAATCATCAATACTCTCCATTTCGCGGCATAGCAGAATTACGCCAAGCAGCAGCAAGCTTCTACAAACGTGAATACAATGTGGACATTGCCCCTGATACAGAGGTTGCTATTCTCGGTGGTACGAAAATTGGTCTTGTTGAGCTACCGTTAGCTGTTTTAAACCCCGGTGACACTATGCTATTACCTGATCCTGGATATCCAGATTACTTATCTGGTGTCGTATTAGGTGATGTTAATTTTGAAGTTATGCCTCTTTTCGCAGAAAATGATTTCCTGCCAGACTATACTGCTTTATCCGATGAAGTAAAAGAAAAGGCGAAGTTACTGTACTTGAATTACCCGAATAATCCAACTGGCGGTACTGCAACATTGGAATTTTTCGAGGAAACAGTACGCTTTGCAAAAGAGCATAATATTATCGTCGCACATGATTTTGCCTACGGAGCGATTGGATTTGACGGCCATAAACCTGTCAGCTTCCTGCAAGCTGATGGTGCTAAAGATGTCGGTATCGAAATGTATACATTATCCAAAACGTATAATATGGCAGGCTGGCGCATTGGTTTCGCAGTTGGTAACCCCGACATTGTCGCAGCCATTAACCTTATTCAAGATCATCTATTTTGTAGTCAATTTCCTGCCGTACAACAAGCTGCGGCAGTTGCACTTACTGCTTCCCAAAGTTGTGCGGATAAGCTTAGAGCGACTTATGAGCGTCGACGAAACGTCCTAATCGAAGAAGCTCAGCGAATTGGTTGGCAAGTAACAGCACCGAGAGGCTCTTTTTTTGCATGGCTCCCTGTTCCACTAGGTTTTACGAGTGAACAATTTGCCGATATATTGCTCGACAAAGCTGATATCGCAGTAGCTGCAGGCAATGGCTTCGGTCAATATGGTGAAGGCTTTGTACGGGTTGGTTTACTTGTTAGCGAAGACCGCTTACGTGAAGCGATCAGCAGAATTGAAAAATTAAACTTATTTAGCTCGTGAACATTTCAATCAAAAACTGTTCCATTAGCTCAGACTTGCTATAGGGACAGTTTTTTCTCTCTCTTCTTTCGCGACTAAACATTAAAATAAAATAAAAAATTTCAAAAATTCAATTGACTTACTAAATCCTATAATTTATATTAGTTCTATCGGATTTACAAAAAAATATTATAAATCTCTTATCAAGAGTAGCTGAGGGACTGGCCCTATGAAGCTCGGCAACCTCCTTTTTTAAGGAAGGTGCTAATTCCAGCAAACAATCATTGTTTGAAAGATAAGAGAGGACAATTTTTCATGAGCCTCTCTTAATTTTTAAGAGAGTTTTTTTATTTTTATTACCGATAAAACAACTTTGGAGGTATGTTTCATGAAAAAGAAAAACAAGATTTTATTAGGTTTAGCAAGTCTTACATTAGTAGCAGCATTAGTGGGCTGTGGTACTAAAGAAAATAGTAAGGATAGTCAAAGTAAGACTATTAATGAAAATAAGATTGTAGTAGGTGTAACTTCTGGTCCACACGAACAAATTGCAGAGGCTGCAGCAAAAGTTGCCAAAGAAAATGGCTTAGAGGTAGAACTAAAAACGTTTTCTGATTATGTTTTACCAAATACATCGTTAGCCGAGGGTGATCTTGATGTAAACAGCTATCAACACCAGCCTTTCCTCGATGCATTTAACAAAGATCACAAAACAGATTTAGTGCCAGTAGGAAAAACAATTTTAACTCCTATGGGCATATACTCTGAGAAATATAAATCATTGAATGACGTTCCAGGTGGTGCTACATTCGGATTACCGAATGATCCAACGAACGGGGCTCGTGCTCTATTTGTCCTTCAAGAGGCAGGCATCATTAAATTAAAAGACGGTGCAGACTTAACAGCATCTATTCGCGATGTGGAAGAAAACAAAAAGAATTTGAAATTCATTGAATTAGAGGCTGCACAAATTCCTAAACAGCTTAGTGAAGTAGATGTAGCTGCCATTAATACAAACTTCGCTCTTGATGCTGGCATTAATCCTAAAAAAGACTCCATTCTTTTAGAATCTACAGACTCTCCATATGTGAACTACATTGTGGTGCGTGCAGAAAACAAAGATGACCCAACGATCAAAAAATTTGTTGAAGCTTATCAATCTGATGAGGTACGCAAATTTATTGAAGAAAAATTCCAAGGCTCTGTAATTCCAAGCTGGTAAGTGACGATTAAGTATAGCAAGAATCTGCGAGACTCCTACAGGAAAGCTAGCAGATTCTTGCTTTATAGAGGGACTTAGAAAGGAGATATCACCGTATGATTCAACTAGAAAATATAACAAAAGAATTTAAAACTAAAAATGGTATCGTCAAAGCAGTAGATGGTATTAACCTGCATGTCAAAAAAGGTGAAATCCATGGGGTTATTGGCTACAGTGGTGCAGGAAAGAGTACCCTTATTCGCTGTGTGAATTTATTAGAACGTCCGACAACAGGAAAAGTATTCATCGATCATGTCGATATTACTTCCCTTTCTCTAAACGACCTTCGCAAAACTCGGCAAAAAATCGGGATGATCTTCCAGCATTTTAACCTTTTAAAAACAGCGACTGTTTATAACAATATCTCGATACCATTAAAGCTTCTTGGCTATAACGACTCTGAAGTAAAAAAACGCGTTGCAAAATATGCAGAAATTGTTGGCCTAACGGAGAAATTAGATAGCTATCCTAGCCAGCTTTCAGGTGGTCAAAAGCAACGTGTCGCTATTGCACGTGCCCTTGCCCAAGAGCCTGAGATTTTGCTTAGTGATGAAGCGACAAGTGCACTCGACCCCGAAACAACGGACGCCATTCTTGAGCTTCTCCTGAAAATTAATCGTGAGCTAGGCATCACGATTTTACTTATTACACATGAAATGAATGTTATTCAAAAAATTTGCGATGCTGTATCCGTTCTTGAATCAGGGGCAGTTGTGGAATATAGCTCTGCTATAGAACTATTTTCGAAGCCCCAGCATCCAACAACACGAAAATTTTTAAATACCATTTCTCAACGTAATTTATCCCCTTCTCTTATCAAACAATTAAATGTTTCGGGAAGTGTTATTCGTTTAACATTCCTTGGAGAAAGTACGGGGAAACCATTACTAGCAGAAGTGAGTAAAGTTTATGATGTGCAACCAAATATTTTATCAGCCAATATCATAGAATTAAAAAATGGCATTGTCGGTAACATTGTCGTGCATCTACACGGTGAAGCACATATCGTAGAAAAAGCACTTAAGTATTTTACAGAAAACGGGGTAAGCATTGAGGTATTAGGAGGCGAATTACATGACTAGCATTCAAAGCTTCTTTGCAGATTGGTCAGATGTTATTGGGAAATCCATTCTCGAAACCTTCCAAATGGTTGGGATTTCATTATTCTTTTCTATTTTAATTGGCATTCCTTTGGGGCTTTTAATCGTTTTAACTCGCCCGGGGCAATCGTTTGAAAATAAATTTCTCTACCAATTTTTCAATTTATTTATTAATATTATTCGCTCTGTACCGTTCATTATTTTACTATTTTTCATTTTACCGTTCACGAAGCTAATCGTCGGCACAACTATTGGTGTAAAAGGTGTTATTGTGCCGCTTGTTGTTTATACAGCGCCCTATATTGCGCGACTTATGGAAACAGCACTTTTAGAAGTAGATCCAGGTGTTGTGGAAGCTTATACAGCAATGGGTATTAAACGCCGCCATATTATTTGGAACGTCTTATTACGTGAGGCTCGCCCATCCATTATTTTAGGTTTAACGATTGCCACAATCGGTCTTATAGGAGCAACAGCAATGGCGGGAATGGTTGGTGCTGGTGGTCTAGGTGATCTCGCATACCGTTACGGCCATTTACGCTATGAGGTTGACGTGATGTATGCGACAGTGTTTATCTTAATCATCCTCGTGCAGAGTATTCAATCACTAGGTAATCGCTTTGCTGCGAAGTTAAAGAAAGATTAGTAGGAGGTTTATGATGACAAAGACAACACATAGCGATCTACTGTTAAAAAATATTAATGCACAAGCCCCCTTCCCTATTTGCTTTACAGATTTAGAAAAGGCAGTTGCAGAAAAATTAGAAGCTGGTCCATTTGGTTACATCCGTTCAGGCGCTGGCGGCGAGCAAACATTAAGGAATAACCGTACAGCCTTTGAAAAATACTCTATCATTCCACGCTTTTTACAAGATGTTTCAAGTATTGATACATCGATTGAACTGTTCGGAAAAATATATCCAACTCCGTTCTTGTTTGCCCCTGTTGGCATGAACAAAATGGCGCATGACGAAGGAGAGCTAGCCGTTGCACGTGCAGCTGATCAATTAAAAATCCCTTATATTCAAAGCACAGTTTCAAGCTATGCACTCGAGGATGTGGCACAAACAGCTCCCACTGCTACTAAATGGTTTCAATTATATTGGTCAACAAATGAGGAAATTGCCTATAGCATGGCCGCTCGAGCCGAGGCAGCTGGTTTTGAGGCTATCGTTTTAACTGTAGATACAGTCATGCTTGGCTGGCGTGAAGAGGATGTTCGTAATCAATTTTCACCATTAAAGCTTGGGTATGCACGAGGAAACTATATGAATGATCCTGTTTTTACTGCTTCCTTACCAGATGATTCATTCGAGTCATATATACAAGGCGTATTGCAAAATATATTCCATCCAACATTAAATTGGGACAATGTACGTGAATTAAAGCGCCGTTCTAATCTCCCTATTTTACTGAAGGGAGTCTTACATCCTGAAGACGCAAAACTAGCTATTGAAAATGGCATTGACGGTATTATCGTATCAAACCACGGTGGTCGCCAATTGGATGGCGTAATTGGTTCACTAGATGCCCTTCCTGATATTGCGAAAGCTGTAAAAGGACGAATTCCTGTTATTTTAGATAGCGGTGTGTATCGGGGTATGGATGCTCTTAAGGCACTCGCTTTAGGAGCAGATGCTGTTGCCATTGGTCGTCCCTTCGTCTACGGACTTGCATTAGAAGGACAGCAAGGAGTCGAAAAAGTAATGACGAATTTATATGATGAATTAAAAGTTTCTATCGCATTAGCGGGGGCAATATCTATAAAAGGACTACGTGATATTACATTAGTGAAAAAGGATGGAGCGTAAATATAGCGTCCGGCAGTTTGAGGTGCAGATAAGAGACTTATCGGAATAAATTTGTGTTTTATCGGAACAATTTTGAGATTTATCGGAACAATTTCAGATTTTATCGGAACATTAATATAAAAAGGGCTACCTCACTATTGAGGAAGCCCCATTTTTTTATTGAATAACGCCTAGTTCACGGCCGACTTTTTCATAGATTGCTAGAGCATCGTCTAACATTTCTTTTGTATGTGCCGCTGTAGGCATGTTACGAACACGTCCTGTACCTTTTGGAACCGTTGGGAAAACGATTGATTTAGCGTAGACGCCCTCTTCAAATAGGCGGCGAGAAAATTCCTGCGTAAGCTTTTCATCACCTATAATACATGGTGTGATTGGCGTTTCAGATTCACCGATATTAAAGCCTAGCTTAGCAAGACCCGCTTTTAGATAATCGCCATTTTCCCATAGCTTATCGTGAAGCTCTGTTGAGTCAATCAACATTTGTACTGCTGCTGTAATCGCAGCTACGTCACCTGGTGGTAATGCTGTTGAGAATAAAAATGGACGAGAACGCACTTTAAGCCAGTCAATTAAATTTTTCTTACCTGCTACATATCCGCCAACAACACCAATTGCTTTAGAAAGTGTACCAATTTGGAAGTCAATTTCTTTTTCTAAACCGAAATGCTTCACAGTCCCCTTTCCTTTACCTGTTACACCTGATCCGTGTGCATCATCGACGTATGTGATTAAATCAAACTCTTTCGCAATCTCAACGATTTCTGGTAGTTTTGCAATATCACCGTCCATTGAGAATACGCCATCCGTAATGACCATGACTTTATTATATAAGCCTGATTCTTTTGCTTCCTTTGCCTTTGCGCGTAAATCGTCCATATCTGAGTGATTAAAAGCAATGATTTTCGCACGTGATAAACGACAGCCATCAATAATCGACGCATGGTTTAATTGGTCTGAAAGAATTGCATCATTTTTATCCATAACAGCTGAAATAGCTGCCATATTACAGTTAAAACCTGATTGGTAAGAGATCGCTGCTTCAGTACCTTTAAATTCAGCAAGCTTTTCCTCTAGTTTTACGTGTAAATCAAGTGTGCCGTTAATCGTACGAACTGCTCCAGCCCCTACACCGTATGTCTCAATTGTTTCTTTGGCAATACGCTTTAAATCTTCATTCGTTGCTAAACCCAGATAGTTGTTTGATGATAGATTAATTAGATTTTTGCCACGCACCTGAATAATTGGTCCGTTTGCTCCCTCTACTGGATCAATTTCATTGTATAAGCCTTGATCGTGTAAGGCTTTTAGGTTTTCATCTAAAAATGCATTCAATACTTTTGACAAGCGTATCATCCTTTCCTAAGAACACTATTCTAATTCCTAGTGTAGCACAAGCATACTATTAGAAAAATTACTTTGTTAATCTTTCGAATAGTGGGGCAGTTTTTTCTCGCCAAAGAGATGATGATACACAATTATCTAATAATCGCCGGATAGTATACTCCGCTTCCGCGTAACGCTTCGAATAGCCCATTGCATCCTGCATCGCCTCTTTATACTTTGCCCGAATATCTTCAATTTGAACTTCTGCCTCCTGTGAAATTGCGCAATGTTTCCCTATATCGAAAATTTCATCCCCTAGTCTTCCGTCCTGTGGGTCAAAGATATGAGGCTCTGTACTATCAAAAATACAGAAATTCAATTCCGGGATAATGACCATGTCCACTGAATTTGAATCCAGGCCGCACCAAATAATTTGTGCATCGAGCCCTCTTGCATTTGCTTCGTCTGCTAAACCTTTCATTAACGAAGATTTACCTGTACCTGGCTTCCCTTTGATCATCAATCTTCTAGATACATTTTTTGTTATGCTATCTACGGTATTTTCGGCACCCCTCGGTGTTAATGTTCCGAGTAAGCGATGGGTGCGCACACCTGTTTTATTTAAGACGATTGATTGGAACACATCTGTCTTTAAATTTTCAACCTGATCATTCAATGCCTGCCAGTTCATACAACTCTGTGTGACTACTTCCCAATCATCATGGATCTTTATTGCATCATTAAGCTTCGAAATACACTTCTCACGCCATGACTCTCGTTCCGTCATTGCAGTAGCGAGCTGTTCGCCAACCTTTTCAAGCTGGATTTCTTCTAAGCAATCATAAAATGACATCACCCGATGCTTTGTTCCAAGGAAAACCGGTTCAATCCCCCAACCTGATGACCATACAAATAATCGATTACATCCTTGAACATATACTGCCTCAACAATATCCTCCAGCAAAGCATGCTTAAACCACTCCACCGCAAAGCCTTGCTTTACATAAAAATACCCAAGCTCTTTAAGAAGTTCTGATCCTTTAAACGTCGGTGCACCCTGTAAAATATAAACTAGTTCAGCCTCATCCATCATTTCTTTATATAAATGTTTAATTCCTTGCCCAGTCAGTGCGTGTCCATAATAGTAGGTCACATTTCCGTTCAATTTCGATCCCCCTTTATCTTATGCCTTGCATTATATGAAGGAACCTTAAAAAAAATGAAGCTACTTTTAATTTTTACACATAAAAGTAGCTTCCCATTTAATAGAATAAGTTCATGCCCTTAGAGTGCCGGCAATAAAAGCCTCTCGAATAAATCCATTAAACTCCCATGAAAGAACTTAATCATCTTTCATTTTCTGTGGTGTAGAGCTGGTTTTTGTGCTACATGGATGGCTAACGAGATAGTAAAAAAGGGATACCCAAAATAAAGTCGAACTATTAAGTTTTTATGGATATAATATACATACACACCATATTTTACAGCAAACAAAAAGAACCCATTTTCAGTATTCTAAAACTATCTATTTTCACCAAAAGTACCTAATTGCGTAAATAGCAACCACCTGTTTCAACTGTTTGCTACTCTTAGATTACATCATTCTACTTTGCGATTCTTACATAAGCTATAGTAAAAATAAAATGACAGGAGTTGAAATCATAGAGTTCTATAAAAAGCTAGCCATTAAATTAAACATTAGCAGACAATCCGTTTCTAAATGGGAGCTTAAAAAAGGTTATCCCAATATTGAAACGCTTATTGCATTAAGTGATTTATTCAATATTAGTATTGACGAATTAATGAAAGGAGACAATTCCTTGAAAGCTACAAGCATCAAAGAAGAAGAGAGGGAATTAACAATGACATATCTATTCAAATGGATATATGTACTGAGTTCAATTTTAGTAGTATTTTGGCTTTTTGTACTTCCCTGGTCCGAACCATCAGGTCTTACATTAAGTATCATTAATCTCATAGCTGTTATTTACTTTGCAATTGTCATTAGCTACATCAAAAATAACAAGAACAAATTTTTTAATTAAACACGCAATTATGCCTGTGATGCAGGTCAGTTAACATTAGCTTAAGTTTGGAGGGAGATGTATGGTAAAAAAGTTAGGATTGCTTTGTTTGCCATTGGTATAATAATGATGTTTTTAGGTATGCCTTATTTATTGGGCTATTCAACAAATGAATTTTTAAAGTATCCTTTATATTTTGGATTGATAGTAACGGTTATATTTGCTCCTGTCCCTACAATAAAAAAAACAAAAAGAAAGTAACATTATTGGGTTACCTGAGTTATCTCCTTCTGTGCTGAGCAGTTTACCGCTACAAATTATCAATTAAAAAACTACCCAGCATTTCATTCTTGGGTAGTAGTGATTAATGCAATATTTGCTTTTGTCACAGCGACTAAATCATCTAGCTGTAAGTGGATTTGCATACCGATTTTCCCGGCACTCACTATAATATTTCCTTGCTCTTGGGCCGACGAATCGATGACAGTTGGATAAAGCTTCTTCATGCCGACTGGAGAGCATCCGCCTCGTACATAGCCTGTATAGCCTAGTAACTCCTTGACCGGGAGCATGTCGATTTTTTTCTCTCCTACAACCTTTGCAGCTGCTTTTAAATCAAGCTCATCTGCTACAGGAATAACAAATACAAAAAGCTTTTGTGCACTTGCCTTTGCTACTAATGTTTTGAAAACACGAGCAACTGGGTGACCAATTTTTTCAGCAACCGAAATTCCGTCAACTTGGCCGTCACCAGTCTCATATTCAATTACTTCGAATTGTATTTTTTGTTGCTCCAATAATCTTATCGCATTTGTTTTCGCATGTTTTGCTTTTGCCATATCAAAAATCTCCCATCTGCAGCATTAGGCTATCATGGAGATCAAGGAGTCATTTCTCGATCGATAGCCGCCTTTTGCCATTTGAATATGAGTGGCATACTTTTCAGAAGCGTGTTTAAATGTTCGCACCTTGTATGCCTCCGCATAACTCTTACCGAAAATTGTATCTACAAATGGATCTAATTTCAATTCCTTCGAAAAACGTTCTGGTACTTTGACTTCAATATCTTCTCGTACAAAAGCTGGCTCACTGTCATCTACCTCTTGACCATTGAATTGCGCTTGCATGTGCTGTACATTTGCACTTGCCGCTACACGTAAATCCTGTGATGATGGCTGCGCGGGTCCCAGCGCAGTATTCCGCACCCGCTCTAAAATTTGTAACGGTTCCTTGGCATTTGCATCATCTACTATAGGCGCTTCCTCATTTATACGCTCTACCTGTGAATAATGCTGCATTTGCTCATGAGCTAGCACATTTTTCGTCTGTTGCATATCTTGAATGATTGCTTGCTGTTGAGGTGTGACCTCTTTTGACGCCTCTTTTTGTTGCTCAAAAAGTTCTTGGTCTGTATGCCCTAAAAGTAAATTTTCTAGCTCAAGCAATAACGGATTTTTCTTTGGTGGAAAATACAGTGCACTTTTTCGATATGCATCTCCAGCTTGTTTTCGCTGTAAAATCTTTTTACGATTATAGTATGATGATATTCTTTCTTGTTCTATTAAACTAGATAGTTTCATATGATTCACCTCGGCTTTCTTATTTAATATGCAAGTTAAATAATAGATATGATAATTTCCTCTATTAACTTTATCTATTCCTTCAGAATAGTTTCTGTACCCTAATTATCGGAATTTTCTTTACCAAATTCAAGAGCAAATTAATACTAAGATCCTAAAGAAATATTTCACTTTCAACAAAATAGATACAAAGACCTAACTAATTTATCAATATTATATCCATTTAGTATTTCAATATTTAATTTCAACAAAATTTATTATCGTTACCACTTTATAAATGGTGTTAATTCACCACTAAAAAAACAGCCCCCTCACAAGGAGGGCACTGAAAAAGTCTATATCTTCTCACATCGCGAGGTATTTAACGAGTAAATCGTTGAATACCTCGCTTTTTTCATTTGGCACTGTGACTCTACTGTTGTTTTCCGAAGCATTC